>NZ_VAUV01000019.1 GCF_005780165.1 Phragmitibacter flavus
CGCCATTGGGAGATCCGTTTGCGACGGGAAACACCATTCAGCAGGATGCCTATCTGACCTCCACGGCGGTGACCAGCACGCGCACCACCACGACCAAGACGACGGTGAAAACCATCACCTCGTTGTTTGAAGAAGGCATGGAAGGCTGGGATATTGAGGCGGCGATGCTGGTTCCCGGGGTGGATCAGTATCTGGATGTTTCGTTGATTGCCGGTTACTACAGTTTTGACAATCAGCCTTTCGGGCCCCAGCGCGGTGGGAGTGGCAACACGGAAGGTTGGAAGCTTGGGATTGAGGTTCGCCCGGTGCCGGCGCTGGTGCTGACAGCAACGTGGTATGATGATGAAGGATTGACCGGCAGCGACTGGGTAGCGGGTGTGGGCTTGCAGATACCGCTTGGCAAGGATTGGAAGGATGCGTTCAAGTCACGGCGGCGTCATTTGGCGGAGAGATTGGCTGAACCAGTGGCGAGGCAGAATGCGGCGATCAAGACATCGCGCAGTGTCGATGTTGATCAAGAGGTCAGCCAGACGAGCAGCACGCGCACGGCGGTGGTTCGGCGGGTGGTGAGTGAAGGTCAGGGACGCATCACGATCAAGGAAGACATCGTTTTTGTGAACAACGGTGGTGATGTGGGCAATGGCATCCAGACAGGGAGTGACATCACGGGGGATGGGACAGCGGAACAACCGTTCGAAACCATCCAGAAGGGGGCGGATCTGGCAGCGACCAACCACGTGGACAACCAGAAGACTTGGACGGTCTACACCCAGGGCGCAGGTGCTCATGGGGGCATTGGTTATGGAGAGAGCGTGAGCATTGGCAGCAGCACCGCCTTCATCAGTTCGGCCACGTCGATTGTGAGTCCGATCGGGGGAAGCTTTGGAACGGGTGATCGACCAACGGTGTTTGGTGGCTTTGCCGGAGACGCCTCGTTGTTTGTAGCGGGTTCGTCCCCGTCGACTTTTGTGGGGATTTCAGGTTACGAGATACAGGGTGGATACGACGATGACAGCATGTCTCCGCCCCATCCTTCGGTAGTGGCTCAGGCTGCCGGGGATGGCATCCATCTCCGCGATGTGGACCGGGTTGAGATTGTCGACAACATCATTGCGGAAGCGGAGGACGACGGGGTGCAATTGTATCATCAGGATGTGCTTGAAGCGCTCTTTGAGGACAACAGGATTGTGGACACCGTTGATGAAAACGGCATTGAAATTGACACTTATGGTTCCGACATCAATTTCATGAGTTTTGTGAACAACACGATCACCGGCAACGGGGACGACGGAGTGGATCTTGATATTGAAGGGGGACTGAATGGTTGGTTTGTCGACAATAACGTTTCGGACAACGGGGCCAACGGAATCAATGTTGGTGTCGGTCGCGACTTGATTGCGAACATTGTTGGAAACACTGTGAGCGACAATGAGGACGATGGTTTCTACAGTTTTGTCGGAGGTGATTTTATTGGGTCTGTAGTAGAGAATTCGGCCAGCAACAACGGTGCTTCAGGTCTGAATTTCGAGGTGCTGGGTTCGATGACAGCGGGCGTGATTGGGAATGTGGCGGATTCCAACGATCGGGCAGGAATTCAGGTGCTGGCCAATCAGTTTACTGGCTCGATGGCATTTAACGAAGTCACGAACAGTGACTTCACGGTGGGCATGTTGGTTTATTTGACAGGAAACTACACGGGAGACTTTGTTAACAATTCGGGATTGAACAATTATGCAGGGTCATTTTTGCTAACCTTGGGGTCTGACGGTGATTTCATTGGGAACTTGTCATACAACTCGGCCACTGGAGACGACGTTGGGATCTCGCTGAGTATGGATGCTCTAAATCTTTACGGCAACGTTGTCGGGAACAACATGAGCAACAACGGGAGCACTGGCATAGGGCTGAGCCTGGGAGAAAGGTTTCACGGTGATCTTTCCGACAACGTGGTTACTGGGAACGGGGCAGGAGGGGGGCAGGGAATCGTTGTGTCAGCGGCCGATTTCAAGGGCAACGTGATTAACAACGACACCAGTGACAATGCCTTCCGGGGCCTAAGCATCACCATATTTGACGGTGGAGGGATGTTGTCGGGCGATTTTGAGGGAAATGTCATCGGAAACCGTTCCAATAACATCTTGTCAGGCGATGGAATTGGTATTGTTGCCCAAGGGTCGTTTAAGGGTGACGTGGTTTCCAATATCGCCAACGGAAACAGGGTTGGCGGTATCAGCGTCCTGTCATTCGATGGAATTGAGGGTAACTTTTCCATGAATCAAACCTTGGACAACTCAGATAGTGTGGGATTGGTAATCAATACAGGCGGCAACGGAATCACGGGAAACATTACGCAAAATACCTCTACCGGGAACGGGATTGCGGGTTTCTTCCTCACTGCAAATGTCGGGAGTAATTTTGTCGGGAGCTTTTCGGACAACATTGCGAACAACAACAACACTCAGAACATTAATGGTGGAGGTGGCATTGTTGTTAATATCGACGGAATGTGGGCTGGCGACACTCAGAACAACGTCTCCAACAACAACCTTGGTGTTGGGTTTCGGATCAATGTCTCCGGTGGCTTCACGGGAACAGCCAGTGGAAACTCCTCCAACTTGAATGATGTCGGCTTCAGCACTGGGGCAATACTTGGGTTGGGGGCTGGAGCGGTGACCGGGCCAAATACGGCCACCGGAAACACGGTGTTCGATTTCGAATCTCCAGCGGGCTCGGCGATCTTAACCCCTCTGCCGTAAAAAACTTTGTAAGATTGTGCTGAAGGGAGGGAATTCTTGTGAAATTCAACTGACAGACCACATGGTTTTCGCTGTTGCTGATCCCCTGGGTGGACGTGGTCACCACGCCCGCTCTCAAGAAACGACTCTTGTCTGGTTGCTCCTCAATTTCACCTTCAGTTTCCCAAAAACTCTACCATCATGAACCTCACAAAACCTTTGTTTTTTCATCGTTGTGTTGCCGCCCTCAGTGCAGCGGCCATGCTGTCGGTAACGGGTCCCGTTGGGGCGGGTTCCGTCGCGAAAGCTCCTTTGACGGACCCGGTCAATGAGTATCACCCGATGTATTTTGGCACATTCAATACTGGGGTGAAAACCAGTGATGTTTACACGGAGGGCAACATTTCATTTGTGGTGCCGATCTGGAGTTCGATTGGCATGGATGGCACCCTTGGCGGAGGCACGGTGTTCCTGAGTCCTTATGTTTCGTTGGGTGAACAGGGCGAGCTGGCGACGTCACTTGGGTTGGGTTGGCGCTATCTTTTTAATGATCAGCCGATCGGGGCATTGAAGTCGAATGATCGTGCCGGATTCCTCACCGAAGGTTTTTATGTGGGTGCCAATGTGTTTGTGGACAACTTGCGCACCCAGTTTGACAACGACTTCTGGCAATTGGGCATCGGTGCGGAGATCGGCTCGCGCTATCTTGAGTTGCGGGGCAATTATTATCTGCCATTCAGCAGCGGTCAGAAGCTGGCGGAACGCACGAGTTCGACGGAGAAATTCACTTCACAAAGCCGTAGCAGCAGCACCCGTATGGAGCAGGACGCCGCGCCATTGGGAGATCCGTTTGCGACGGGAAACACCATTCAGCAGGATGCCTATCTGACCTCCACGGCGGTGACCAGCACGCGCACCACCACGACCAAGACGACGGTGAAAACCATCACCTCGTTGTTTGAAGAAGGCATGGAAGGCTGGGACATTGAGGCGGCCATGCTGGTTCCCGGGGTGGATCAGTATCTGGATGTTTCGTTGATTGCCGGTTACTACAGTTTTGACAATCAGCCTTTCGGACCACAGCGCGGTGGGAGCGGCAATACGGAAGGTTGGAAGTTCGGCATTGAGGTGCGCCCGGTGCCGGCGCTGGTGCTGACAGCAACGTGGTATGATGATGAAGGATTAACCGGCAGCGACTGGGTGGCGGGTGTGGGCTTGCAGATACCGCTTGGCAAGGATTGGAAGGATGCGTTCAAGTCACGGCGGCGCCATCTGGCGGAGAGATTGGCTGAACCGGTGGCGAGGCAGAATGCGGCGATCAAGACATCGCGCAGCGTTGATGTTGATCAAGAGGTTAGCCAGACGAGCAGCACGCGCACGGCGGTGGTCCGGCGGGTGGTGAGTGAAGGTGAGGGACGCATCACGATCAAGGAAGACATCATCTTCGTGAACAACGGCGGAGATGTCGGCAACGGCATCCAGGAAGCTTCCCCTCCCAACGGCGACGGCACGGCGGAGAATCCCTTCTTCGATATCCAATCCGGCGCTGATCTGGCGGCCACTAACTCCGCTGTTGACCAGAAAATTTGGACCGTCTACACCCAAGGTGACGGAGCGCATGGGGGCGGCAAATATGATGACCACGTCACCATCAGTTCGAGCATCAAGTTCACCAGTTCCTTGATTCCCATCGTCAGCCCCATCGGCGGCAGCTTTGGAACTGGCGATACGCCCACTGTTTCCGGTGGCTTCGCAGCAAACGCCGCTGACTTCATCTCAGCATCGACCACCCCCTCGGTTGAAATCCACGGTTATGAAATCATGGATGGTTACGACAGCAGCCTGACCACTTCCGTGAATATCCCCGGTGGCTTCAGTGCCGCCGACGGCGATGGCATTCACCTCAACAACATCAATCAAGTCGCCATCACCACCAACAACATCCACGATATTGTTATCGGGAATGGCGCCTACCTGGGCGGCAACCTCCCTGGCGGCCACCAGATCCTCGTCGCCGACAATGTCTTCAACCAGACCGGCGGCACCGGCCTGGAGTTGGATTTTTTCGGCGCCGACGTCAACGCCAACATCATCAACAACTCCGCCAACTCCAACGCCACCGGAATCGACATCGACCTGCAAAATGGCAACTTCACGGTCGTTATCGACGATAACATCACCAACTTGAATGGCGGCGACGGTCTTGTTTATTATCAGGACGGAACCGGCGACTTTGTCGGCAGCATCACCAACAACGCCGCCAACCTGAACGGCAGATTTGGGCTCAACATTGAACTCGATTCCGGCGACTTCGCGGGCGTGATTGCTTCGAACATCGTGCAGCGAAACGTGAACGATGGCATCTACCTCGAAATCGACGCCGGCGACCTCACCGGCTCGATCATCGGCAATACCTCGGCTCAAAACCTGGAGAACGGCATCCAAACCTACATCAGCGGTCTTTACCAGGGTTATACTGCCGACAACAACTCCAGCGGCAACAACGGGCACGGCATCTTCATTGAGCAGCGCGGCAATGGCAACTTTGGAGGCTCCATCATCAACAACACCGCCATTGGCAACGATTTGAGCGGCATTCAAATGGAGAGCCGCCAGGGTGACTTTACCGGCCTCGTCGCCAACAACACGGTCGAGGACAACAATGATGGCATCTTCCTCCGACTCACCGACGGCAACATCAACGGTTCCATCACCGGCAACATGGCTATGAACAACCGGGTGGGTTTAAATATCGCAACGGCTGTCGGCGACTTCAACGGCACCATCTCTGATAACACTGTCAACGAAAGCGGCGGAATAGGGATCAATCTTGCTTTGTTTGACGGTGACTTCGGTGCCGGAGGTCGTATCACCAACAACACCGCCAACGGAAATGATACTTTCGGCATCAATGTCTCCCTTTTTGCCGGAGATTTTGCCGGTATCATTTCTGGAAATACCGCCGGTGCCTCCCTGGCAAATTCGCAGCTTTATGGCATCTACATCACTTCAGTTGGAACCGGGGATTTTTCCGGTGCGATTTCTGACAACATCACCAATCGCAACTTGATTGGTGGAACTACACTGCTCCTGCAAAATGGGAACTTTTCCGGGTCCATCATCGGCAACACATCCAATGAAAACGAAGGTTCCGGCATCAATTTGAATGTTATCGTGGGGAACAGCACTGGCACCGTGTCCAGCAACACGACCAACTTGAACACCGAAATCGGCCTCAGTGTAAACCTTGGCACTGGCAACCTCTCCGGGTCCATCACCAGCAACACGGCCAACAACAATGCTGACTCCGGCGTCAGGCTCTCGGTTAATGGCACCTTCTCCGGGGACTTCTCCGGCAATTCTGCCATGGACAACACCAATTTTGGTTTCGACACGGGTGCCGTGGCCGTCGATCCAGGGGCCATCACCTCCCCTAACACCGCCACCGGCAACGGCATCAATTTTGGTAACTTAGTCTTCCCCCAGGCAATCGCCCAGCCATGATCGAATTGCTGGCATTTTGTAAGATCGATCCATCAGCCCCCAATCCCTGCATATGAAATCCAGTTCCCTTTGTGTTGTTTTTACGCTCCTAAGCATGACCTCTCTCGCTCATTCTCAGTCAGTGAATTTGGATGATCCCGTTGCGACGGTTCCGTTTAAAGAGGAAAAAGTGGGGGATTTTGCGGCGAGCGGTATTCTTGGTTCCGTGAAGGTAGAGGGAGCTTTTTCGGGAAGTCTGTTGACGGTCGATGAGGCGTTCACCACCAAGTATGAGAACAATCCACCGAGTGCGCCATTCAAGGTGATCGTTCCGAAGGATAAAGGTTTGCGTTTTCTTCCAGGGGGAAAGAAGTCGGGCGCGCCAGAGTTGATTCGTATCACGCTGCCGGACGCGGAGGAAAAGAAGGCGGTGGAGATTTTGCGTTTTGGTCCGCTCCGCTTGAAACAGGGGGCAGCCGAGGAACGGGTCAAGGCGGCGGTGAATTTGCTGAAGAAGGCAGCATTTCCGATGTTCACGAATGGATTCGAGAATGCCCGCGAACTCGAGGTCTATCTCACCAAAGTGGGTTCTTATGATGCGGCAGTGATGCACATTGAGATGTCAGCCCCCGCTGGAGGCCCGGACTATCTGGTCAAGGCCATCGCCATCCTTCATCCCACCAAGGATGGCGGCGCGATGGGTTTTCTGATGGCGGACAAGAACTTGAGCGAGGTGAAGTCGGTGGAGGATTTGAGTTCGAAAGGAGTCGGGATGCAGATCATTCACTCGCTAAAGTTCGTGGAGGAATAAGCGGACTCATGAGAACGACAATCGCACCAGCTGGACAACGCACGGAGATTTACAAAATCCGTCAGGGAAGCATTCCGATGCACTTCGACTTCACAGTAGAGCCGGTTGAGGATGGTGCAAAATTGAGTGGGGTGCTGGAGGTGACGTCTTCGGCGTGGATCATTCCACAAGCGCCGCAGCGTCTTCCCTTGCAGGCGAGGCATCAGGTGAAGCGGGGCATGTTCAACACGTTTTTCACCCTGGCGGTGATCCCGGATGTGGAGGTGAGGGTGGCTCCGGTCAGGGACGATGAAGGTGGGGGATCGGGCAAGATCTTTGTGCTGGTGCTGGGGTTGTTGATCGGCTTGATCCTGGCGATGGCGATAGGAATGTTCTTTCTTGGTGGGAGGTAAATGGTATGAGATATGTGTTTCCTTTTGATCTCCGGGTTTTGTGTCTTGGATGGGGGTTGTTGTCGTTTTGTGCCATGACGGTCAGTCAGGCCGCGGAACCGGCCGACATGAGTTCGTTAAACGCCGGGCAAAAAAAGGCGGTTCAGGAATATGTGGCCGAATCGAAGGCCTCGCTGGCGAAGCTGTTGGTGATTCTCAACCGGGGACAGGGGGCGGGCAACTGGCGCTCGGCATGTCGGGATGCGCAGTCGTTGTTGCAAGGGCTGCGTGATGACAAGCACATTACCCCGGCGTTGCAGAAGTGGTGGGATGACGAGGAGATTGCCTGGGAACGCATGGAAGTGGCGGGCGGTGCGGTGGCGGCCGCGAATGAGAAGCTTCTCGAGTTTTTGGATATTGTGGAGATGGACACGAAGCGCAGCGAGCTGGAGATCGAGACCATGTTTGAGTCGATGAAAAAGAACGTTGACCATCAGATCAAGCAACTCACGGATGGAGTGAAGGATGTCAACGATGGCGCCAAGGTGATGGAGGAGGTCAGGGAATTCCATGAACTGAGCAAGACGGAACTGAGTGAGGTGGCGGAGTCCTGGGGACTGATGAACATGGGCACCTCGTTTGTGATGAACTGGATGAACCGGATCACCGCGACCGAGAAGGCGATGTTTCGGATGGCGGACAGTCTGTCGCGCAACAAGGTGCGTTATGCGACGGAGCAGGAGCGGGAATTGGAAGCGTATCGCCGCATGCTGGATCGACTGGTGAACGAGAAGATCGATCCAGATGGGCGAGGTGCGTTTCATGAGGTGGAGAAAAAGATGGACGCGATGGTAGAAAAAAATCTCGATGCGTATCGGAAGGCGGTGGAGAAGTGGAGGGCGGTGAATGGTCCGTTATTGGAGAATGCCAAGGTGTATTTTAACGAGGTGGTGATTCCATTTGCGAACTCAGAGGTGGGGACGGCGTTGACCGTGGTGGGGCCCAAAACGATTGCCAGGGTGATGGTGGGAGTTGGAACCGCCGATGAGGCGTTGAGCGATTTTGCCAAGCGGGTTCATGATGCGTGCCGGGAGTTGACGGACCGCAGGAGTGGCGAGATTCATCAGAAGCGGTTGGAGGTGATCATGAACAACGAGGAGCGCAGGGACATCCTGACCGAGGCGGAACATCCGGTGCAGGACGGCAGGTTGAAGCGGGCGTTGTGGGAGAAGGAGGATGATGTCACGGAGGCCATGGAGAAGGCATTGGAGCCGCTCGAATCGAAGAAAGAGAAACTGCTGGATCAGATTGCCTCGGCAGATGTGGATCAGAAGCAGCTTGCCCAGTGGCGGTTCGAACTGCAAGGGGTGGAGAAGGAGATGGAGTTCAAAAAGGCGGGTGCGGCCAGGGAGAAGGCGTCGATCAGGTCCGGCTGGTATGCGCGTGAGAGGGCGGCGCTGGACAAAAAACAGAAGGATGAGCTGGCTGCGATTGATTTACAGATCAAGGAGGCGAACGCGCTGAAAAAGGTGGGTGGCTGATGATAGTCTGACGTTGTTGTTGTTGTTATGAAATGGTCCATTGTTATTTTTTGTCTGGCGGCTTTGATGTCGGGGCTGCCGCTTGGGTTGAATGGTGCTGAGAGTGCGCCGTCTGCGGAGTTATCCCGGGCGAGATACGAACTGGACAAGGTCGTGACGAAATCGAAGCAGCACGCGGGGCTGCCGTTTGAGCTAAGTGAAGGCGACCAGCGTTCGTTTCGCGAGGTTCAGCAGATTGCGGAGCGTTACCCGGATGATGTAAAGGTGCAGGAGCTGGTCGCGAAGGCGAAGGAAATTTACCGCAGCGCCAAGGGTGAGCGGTTTCAATTCACGCCCGAGATGCTTGCCTACCGTCAACGAGGTGCCAAGCTGGCGGAGGTGGTGGCCGCAGCGGGCAAGGCGCGGTGGGAGGTATTGCAAAAGGAACTTGGAGATGACGGGTTGCTGGTGGAGAAAATCTTTCCGACGGCTGACCCGCTTGAGGAGGGGCCCGATGGATTGTCAGGTCGGCGTGTGGTGCTGGCGGATGTGCCTTATGAGCAGGATTTGTTTGTCAGTGCAGGGGTGAACTGGGTCGGGGTGGGGTCGGCGGCTCAGGGACATTATTGGGTCAATGGTTCGGGCCCGCGGTTCAATCAGTTGTTTGAAGCACTGGGCCGCTATCGCGGATTGGTGCAGCAGAACCTTCCGCCCAAGTGGACCTTTGTGGGGAGCGTGGATGGTCCGGAGCTGCTGGCCCCGGGCGGGAGTGCGGCGGACATCAAGGAAGCCTACATGGGATGGGCGGTGAGTCCTGAAGTTATTTATATTCCGGGTGTGGTGCTGGTGGAATGGCGGGCGGATGCAAAAGCCGGGGCGGTTTTTGCGGGCGAGGAGGACATGGCAAAACGGATCACTTATTCAGTGAATTCGGTGCCGGATGATGTGGAGCCAAAGCAATTGCTGGAAATTTATATCACGGCGTTGAAGGAGAAGAACTTTGATCTTCATCTCGAGTGCATTGATCCCGAGCTGCGCAAGGTGGAGCCGCAGATTCATGGGTTGCGTTACAACTGGGAGGTTCAGCAGAAGGGAATTGAGCAGATTCATGTGCATGCGGAACCTTTCGAGATCGGAGAGGTCAAGGTGATCAAGGGGGGGACGGATGACGGGCTCGAGTCTTTCTTCGGCGATGCGGAGAAACCATTGAAGACCGCTTTTTCAAAAGAGGAGGAAGTGGTGGTGAACGTGCGGCTCTTTGACAAGGACGGGGTGCAGTCGGTGAGACCAAGGGTGGTGAAGCTGATCCGGCGTGAGGGAGGCAGATGGTATATCCGTTCGGGTGCGACGCTGACGTTTTGAGGGCCTAACTTTTGAGTGTTATGGGATTCTTTTCCAATTTATTCAATCCGGTGCCGGACAATCCGACGCGGGAGTTTCCGCCATTGACCGCGCCTCTGAAGTTGGTGTGGCACACGGAGCTTGGTCAGGTCAACCGAGTGTCTCCTGGCGCATCGGTGAATGAGCTGGTGGTGTTCGGGCCTTGCGACAATTTCCTGGAGCTGGGCGAGCACGCGTTCGAGTTTACTTATCCTGAGTTGGGTTTGATCTTGCAATGCTCGCAAGGATCATTGGAGTTTATTACTTTCATGATATCGGAAGACGATCTGGATGATCCTGAAATGCAGGTCACTTATGCGAGACCGTGGATCGAACCGATTGGCCAGTTATTGACACCGGAAACCGATGCGCGTGCGTTGACCGCAATGTTTGGAGCATTTGAAGTGGCGAGTGAAGATGAGGAGGAGGTGATTGGGAATTTTCGATTGGGCGGGATGGTTTATGAGGCGTCGTTTGGGGCGGATGCGCTGTTGAAGCGCCTCATGATTTATCTGGATGACGCCAGAAAATGACGTGTTGGTCGAGGTAGTTGGCTATCGTTTTTGTATTCAATTTAAGTGATGACTTCCAGAAAAAGCAAACGTGCTCCTGTTGCGCTGAAGGACTCCAGGGGAGTTCGATGGTTGTATCTGGCGATCATATTGGGGATCTTTGGCCTTGGGTGGTTGGTGGGACGCAGCGGGGAGGTGCGGAGGTTTCGATGAGCGAAGGGATAGAACATTTGAAAAAGCCGCAGGGTTCTTTGTCCACCGGCACGATCGTGCGGGTCCTGGTGCAATTGTGGTTTACCTGGCATGCGGTAATTTTGATGCCGGTGTTGGTTTACATGTCGGTGCGCAATATGATGCAGCCAAGGCCTGCAAACCTGATGGTCTATGCGTTCATGCTTCTGCCTGTTTGTTGTGTATTTTTGATGGTGAGCATTTTTGCTCCGCAACGTTGGTATCGACGACGGCGGCTGGGGTGGTTCTTGATGCTGATGCTGCTGTTGGGATGTGCTTGTGTGGGAGTGCTTGCAAGAATCTTTTTTACTGATGAGGATCTGAAGAGTTACAAGGACTATCACATGCTGTTCGGTCCGGTGGTGGTGGCATTGTGGAATGTTGTGCGCATTGCGAGGGTGCAATGGAAGACAGCGGTGGACCTTGAACCCCAAGCCATGAATCCATGATGGCATCGCGATCATCTTCAAAACGATGGGCTGTGTCAATGGCACTGCTGTTGGGACTGGCGGCAAGCGGAACGGCTCAAAGCATGGAAGATCTACGGAGGGACTATGAAGAGTATCGGTCGGAGTTGAATGAACTTGCGTTGCTTCGTCCCGATGCGGAAACGCCTTTGAGTGCAAAGGTTGAACTGCCTCCGGTCTTCATTCCGGACAAACCAGATGAGACCAACTCGGCCGTGGTGTTGCTGGATCATCTTGGCGCAAAAGGAAAAATTCAACCGGTGTATGGTCGGCTTAACCTGAAGTTTCCGGGGCCCATGCTGGCCTGTCTTGAGCTGGCCGGGCTTTCTGAGGACGAGTGGCTTGGTTTGTCGGAGGATGACGTTCTTGGATTGAAACGGGTGATGAGGCTACGTTATCTCGCGGTGGTGGAGGTCACTCATTACAAGTCGGGGGTGGCGCTTGCTGCGGGAAAGGTGGATCCGGGGTTGGTGGACATTAGGGCATGGCTGATCGATCGGAACTTAAACCAAATTATTTGTGTCACAAAGGCAAAGGCATCGAACCAACAATTGGGTAAGCGGATGAATGCAATTTCCAGGCAGCATGATCTGGCGGGTGATCTGGTGACGAATGCGAGAAAGTCCGTTTACGAGGTGTTGCAGGGTGCGACCGGAGGAGTGTTTCGAGACAGCGAATCCGAGTAATTGAATGATGCAAAATCGTGATCCAGACATGAATGATTTGGCAGCGCTTCGGGCTCGCTTTGATGCGGCGTTGGGAGCGAAGGAGGCGATTGTCTGGAAGGCGGGCGCGCCGGAGTATCCTGTGGCGGTGGGAGAGTTTTTTCGGGCGTTGAATTTGCCGCCTTGGAATCATCCGGGCTATGACCCTGCTGCCCATGGAACTTCGCTGGAAGGTCTAGATGAAGCAAGCCTGAATGAGGTGAAGTCCATTTTGACAGGCTGGGGAAGAAGTGAACGTTTTTCAGATGGTGCCTGGCAGGTGGCCCTGGAAAAGGCGCCGATCAGCAAGGTGCTGGATCGTGCTGGTGAATTGATCCATGGATCCATCGGCGATCCGAAGCTGAAGATGGTGCCGTTGAATCATCCGATGGTGACCGTGGCGGGGGGGATGATTTGGGGCTGGCTCGGGTTAAAGGGGTTCTTTGTGGGGCTGGGGCTTGTGGTGGAATTCTTGCGCAGTCAGGGGTTTATTCCGCGCGGGGAAACGCCCATGCCGCTGTATATGCTGGCCTGTCTGATGATGTTGGGGGTGATCTTCAATCTCGTCGTGGATTGGCGGGCGAAGCGGGAGTTCGCGGCCATTCGACGCGGAGAGTATTTTGCCAGGTGGACTTATGAAAAGGGTGAAGCGCAGATGATGATCACCATTGATGAGGGACAACGGGAGGGAAAGGTCAAGTTCCTGTTCTGGTTGCCGGTCATTGGATTGGGATTGGGGGCATTGATTCTTGGGGTGATCGGAGCGGTGGTCAAGGGCGATTGGATGCTGCCCTTGAAGGCAGTGGGCATAGGTCTGGGGATTGGTCTTGGGTTGGGGGTGTTGTTGTCGGTGCCCGCCCATTTTATGACCGGAGTGAAGCCCAGGCTGACACGGGAGATGGTTGCCGAGGTAATTTTTACGCGTGAGGGATTCTACCGGCCCGGGGAGTTCATCCCGGTGATGGCATACGGCAAAGGCATGCGCCTGTGCATTGACGATTTTGATCGGGGCATCGGTCGTGGTTGGCTGACGTTCCGACTGATCCAGAGTTCTCCAAACAATCCGGCTTCGAAAATGTCATCGATTTTTAAATTGCTGGTCCCAGCTGGTGAGGAGGAACAAGCCAAAAGTCTTGCCCATTATTATCAGAACAGCGAAGTTTAAGCATCATCAACATTCATCCCAACCATAAATATGAAAATAAGTCATTTATTACTCGTCCTGCTCCCAGCCTTGTTTCTGACATCCTGTGGAGGTGGATACAAGACGGATGTTCCTCCTCCATCCGGCAAGGAGACTTACAAAGAGATTCTGCCTGCCGAGATTGGCGGAGTGGCCGTTGATGGCAAGAAGCTGGAGCTGGATGCTTCACGTTATCAGGGAGTGGCGGCAAGTTATGGCGCCGGGGCGAAGCTGACGGTGTTGCAGTGCAAGGATCAGGCGGCGTTGGATGAGTATGTGAAGGGAACGGTGGTGCCGGGGTTGGAGGAGTTTGGCAGTCGTTCGAGCGGCAAATTCAACGGCGTTTGGAGCTTGAAAGGCAGCGGCAAGACAGGGCGCATTTATGGGTGGCAGAACGGCAACTGGCTGTTTGTGATCCAGGCGTCGAATGATGAGTTGTTTGACGAGGTCGTCGATAAGTTTGCCTACATCAGCAAGGAATAATTGATTTTCAAAAGAAAAGGAAAGCATGCCGAATCAACGCAAGCGTCCTCGTTCCTTCCCTTTGGAATATTCAAAGGGAAGGAATTGGTTGATCACGGGATGTATTCTGGCGATTGCTGGGGTGCCAGTCTTTGGATTGGCGGCTTACGAGTATCTCAACGCCAGTCCTGCGATGGGGTGGCCGACGACCATCGGAATGATTGAGTATTCGAGGGTGGGCAGCGGAGTGGATGCTTCCGGGAGGCTGGGCATAAGTTCTTCGTATTTTCCTGAAGTGGGTTATCGCTATGAAGTCGATGGGGTGAGTTATTCGGGGAACAACGTTTATCTTGGGATAGGTTCGCCATTTAAAAAAGAAACAGCGGCAGTGGTGGCAAAGTATCGACCGGGGCAGCAGACGAAAGTGTATTATGATCCGCTGCAACCCGACACGGCGGTGTTGGACCCAAAAGTGCAAGGGCAGAATTTTGTGGCGTTGTATCTCAGCGCATTGGCCTCGGGCATGGGGGTGTTGTGTCTTTCGGTATTTCGCACCATTCGAAGAAAGGAGCTTTGGGGATGAAGATCACGTTGTTGAAATGGATGATATTCACGGCAACATGTCTGGGGTTGATCTCTTGCAAGGAGAGGCCGGGGGAACGCGTGGAGGAGTATTGGGAGGAGCGCGTGCAGCATAACCTCAATGTGGCTGACCTGTCCCGCAGTCCGTGGAAGCTAATCGACTGGGGAGATTCGGAGATGCCGGTGACGGGTGATTTGCCCTGCATGTTGAACTTTGTCGGTCCCGACAAGGCGCTGGTGGTGAGCATGGGAGAAGGTCGATTTCAAGGGATTTGGAAAATTTCAGGATGGCGCATACAAATCCAGGAACTTGCCACCAAACCTTGGATCCCCTTGCCAGGGGAGATTGGTTCGAGAATCAGCAACGTAGCTGAGTGGGGTATTGACGCAAATGTTCTTACCCTGAAAGGCCGGGACGGGAAATGGATGAAATTTCAACGTGATACTCAGTCGCCATCAGGGGGATCGGAATCATGAAGCGACGCATTCAAAGCATGATGAGCGTGGTGGTGCTGATGTTGAGTTGGGACTGCTTGTTGGCGCAGCAACCGGGGGACGAAGTGATGGCAACCGTGGGGCAGGTCAGGCAGGAGTTGGAGAAGAACCAGGATAATCATGCGAGGCGGTTGATGCTGGCAAGGTTTTTGCATGGGTTCGGAGAGGTCAAGGAAGCGATGAAGTTTTGCGAGGGGATAACCATTGAAGCCCAGAATTCCTCCCTGCGTTGGAGGGCGCGGTTCGAGATGTTTTTGATGCGCAGTGAGCTTGGCGATGGGCAGGCGGCAAAAAAAGTTTTGCTGAAAGAGCTTAAGACACCTCCACCTGCCAATGAAAAATATGATCCGTGGATGTTGAAGATTGGGAATTATCTGGTGGGCAAAATGGAGGAGGAGGAGTTTGCAAAGCGAAGTTTGCCAAAGTTACAAGACCCGCTCTTTCATGATACCCACTATTACATGGGGATGAAAATGTGGATTGAAGGGGATCGGGATGGCGCGTTTGCTCAATTTAGGAACGCGATGGAAGTCAGCAAGGAATCGAGCGCGACTTATCAGGCAGCGAAGCTGAGGTTGGAGATAGATGAAACAGGAAAACCATTGTTGGAACCATGAAAAAGCAGAAGAAAACGTCCAGTCGTCCTTGTTCCGTGTGGATGTCGATTTTCATCACCTTGATCATTGGTGTGTTTGTCCTGCTCGGCATGCACCCTTTGTTTGAGATGGTCGCTCTGGCTGCGCCCACCAAGGAGGTGCCGGTGAAGTTGGTGGATCGGGATTTGGTGGAGACTTGGGGAGCTTCAACCCGGTTTTATACGTCCAAGCAACTGTCGCACCGGGTGACCGTTGAGTTTGAGGACGGGAGCACACGCCAGCTGGCGTGTGATAAGGAGTTGTTCGCGGCGGCGAGGGGGGCAGGCCGAAATCTCGCTGAGTTGAAACTGAAGATGTCGGTTTTTGGGGATCGTCCGAGGGCATTGATCATGACAACGAAATCCTTGGTGAGTGTGCCGATGCTCGGAGTGGAGGGCAAAACGAAAACGACTGAGTATCGCCTGGCGTGGACCAATGCAGCGTTGGTGATCGGATTGTTTTTTTGCTGGAGCATAGTCGGGTGGTTTGTGTGGCGACTTCCTTGTTTGGAGGGGTTTCAATGGAGTGTGTTTGTGATCGGTATGGCGGTGATTGTGGTGCTGTCGTATCGCTGGTGGGTGGGAAGTGTGTGAGGATTTATTTATGAGCATGATGTTGACGCAGTTGAGGGAATTGGAGCTGAAGGTCGAAGGCGGTGGCGTCGGCTCCGAGCACAAGAGGGCGCGTGCGCTTCCCTTGGCGATGTGCTTGTCGGTGATACTGTGGTGTTTGGGTGGTTGCGTGTCAGTAAAGAAAGATTGGGCTTTGGTGGGAAGCGGAGGGCTGGGACGGGTTGAAGTTGCTGTTCTTCACGAACAGGGTAGGGAGCATGTGGCGGCGTTGCTAAGTAGCACGCAGGATGACAGGCGGAGAAACCAGTATGCGTTCCTGTTAGGGAAGTGGGAGGCTTCTTATTGTCAGATGATGGTCTTTGAGCGGGACGGAGGGAAGTGGATCCGTATGCAATTTTTTCCGAAATCGCTGGCGACGCGGCAAGGGTTTCAAGGTTGGCGTTCCAGGCCGCTGTTGATTGGGGGTGGGGGGGAAGATTTTTGGGTGATTGAATATGACCCAACCCAGCGGAGGTTCTCCAGGCCGGTAGTGCATGAATCCATTTAAACTGATATTGATGATATGAACGCTGACGTCTCAAATAATTCGCCGCCTGTTTGGTTGATTGTGTTCATTCCATTTATCGCCATCGGGTGTTTTGGGATGTTTTGGGTGTTTGTCGTTTGGATGAGCAGCTGGCTAAGTGGCTGGAGGCGGCTGGCGAAGCTATATGGAGGCCATGCGCCGCCACAGGGAAAAGTATGGCCTGGTCTGTCTGGCAATATCGGTCTGATTTCTTATCGGGGTTCTCTCTGTGCGGTAACAAATGAGGATGGAATGTTCCTTCGTCCGGGGCATTTGTTTGGATTTGGCCATGAGCCGATCTTTATCCCTTGGTGTGAGTTTTATCAGGCGAGACGGAAGAAGTTCCTCCTTAGTAATTTGGTGTCGGTGAACATTGGTTCGCCGAAAGTGGCAGAGATCACATTGGCGGCGCAGGTTTTTGAACAATCAGAGGGGGCGAAGGTGCTGAATTAGGTTATGAGGCATTCCGGCAATTTCTATCTGTTTCGACTTGGGCCCGGCTGGCGTGGCCTGGTTACGCTGGCGGATGGGTTGGTGCTGGCGATAGCGTGGATGGGAGTAATTCTCTCGGTGGGCGGGGTGTTTGTTTTGTGCGTTTGGTGGTTCGGGGAGATGGGGATGTTGATTCCGCCAATGGTTGCGGTAGCCGGGGTGTTTATTTTGCTGCGAAAGGGGAAGTGGGGGGGTATTTCGAGGATGATGCGTAGATTGGGAGATTGCTTTCCAGGCTGGTTGGTCGTGATGCAAGGCTGTCACGCCAGAGTGAGATATCATGGCGAGATCTGGAAGTTGTCGGAACCCGGCGTGTATGGACTGAGGCCGGGGTGTCTGGTGTTTTTTAACGGAACAGAAGAACAATGGGATCGGTTTGATCCCATGGCGATGTAAATTTAAGAACCAAGATTTCCCATGATTCACGATATTTTGATAGATACAACGAACCCAATCACCAACCTTATTGTTTTATGAAAACTGTTCTGCTGCTTTGCATTGCATTCGCCTTTCTGCCCACCTTACTTCCTGCCCAGTCGATTCCTGGTGTGTTAATGGAAATGGACATCATTGAATCCAAGATGTCTACTGGTGATAAAGGACATCTTGGACGTATTCGTGTTGATTCAGTTGACTCCTCTGACATCCTGCAAGTCACTTGGAATTATGAAGCTGGCGGCGAAAATAAAGGTTATGCATTGATGCTTGATGGACGGCTTGCCATTTTCACTGGGCCTGCCTTGGAAACGCTTTCTATTTACAAGAGGGATAAGAAGGGGAATCATTTCATTGGTCGCAGAGCGGAATTTTTTGCCAATCCACCCAAAGTCAAAAAGCTCAAACTTACGCCAGAACCTTTCGTGCCCGAATACAAAAGCAGCGAACTTATGCGCTTTGTGCTCGACATCAATCTGGAGACTGGCTTCGGGGAGGCCATTGAACTGTTGGGAAACGAGCGAGTTGGACGGCTCATTGAAGATGAAGATTATTTGGTGAGTGCCACCATCAAGCCCCGCAGTTCCGGTGTGCTTTTGTTGTTAACTCCTTCGCCAGATGGAAAGAGTGCGCGCGTGCAATGGCACATGCTTCACAGCCCTGTCTCCGGCAGCTATGTATGCAACATCACAAGTTTGCCCGGTGGTGTCGATTCATTGTTCGCAGTCCGTCTTAGTTCCTCTGCGGGAATTTTTATTCCAGATGACGTGGCTACTGAAAAAACTGTGCAGACGCCCGAATCTGATATGATTCAAGCGGACCTGATTTTTGAACAATCCCTTAAGCTCGTGCAAGAAGGCAAAGCGGAGGACGCCATCAAGGGATTTACTCGTGCGCTTAAAGTCTATCCTGATCACATCAAATCTTTGGGCGCGCGAGGCGGGATGAAAGTTGATATGGGCGATCATAGTGGCGCGATTGCAGATTTTGAGAAACTGCTTCCCGGAAAACATCTCAACGCTTCCCTGTGGCGGGCACGAGGAATGGCCTACGAACGCGCAGGATGCCCGCGCTTCGCCATTCATTGCTATCATCGAGCGATCTCGCAAGATCCGAACTTCGGGAGAGCGTTCGCGAGTTTAGGCTTGATCCACGTCAATCTTGGACAGCCAGCCAAAGCCATTGAATACATTGATCGCTATATCGAACTCACGCCCAAAGGGATTGACATTTACCAATATCGCGCGGTTTCTTTGGCCCAATTGGGGCGTCACAAGGAGGCATTGGCCGACTTTGATCATTATCTCAAAAGCAATCCCGACAACCTGCATTTTCGTTTCAAACGCGGCACCACCCTGATAGATTTGCAGCAGTGGAATCAAGCCATCGAAGCTTTTCAAGGTATCATTGCAGCCAATCCTGCCGACGCTGCATTCCACGCTGAAGTCTGGCATCATATTGCCTATGTTCAACGTCAGCTCAAGCAATGGGAACTCTCCATTGCAGCCTCCACCCAGGCGGCGGCTCTTAACCCACAGGATCCAGTTTTTGTGCGGGAACGCGGTATTACCCACTTCATTTCTGGCAATAGTGAGGCAGCTCTAGCAGATGTTGAGCTTGCCCTAAAGTTGAATCCTTCTGACAAGATGGCACTGTCTTATCGCGGAAAAATTCGTCTTGTTTTAGGTGAGTGGAAAAACGCTGCCACGGATCTTGAACAAGCTCTGGAAAATGGCATTCCCAAAGGTGGAATACCTCATGCTCCGCTGCATCTGTGGCTATGCAGGCTTCAGTTGCGCGCCGACCGTGCCGCTGCAGATGATGAACTCATCCGTCATTACCGGACCGGCGGTGCCCCGCTTTCGCCGTGGTTCATTACTCTCATCGACTACATCACGGGGCATGCCAGCGAGGATCGAGTCGATGCCAGCATTGTTGATGCGACAGACGATTATCCCACCGCAGTGGTCTGGTTCTATGTTGGGATGGTCAAAGTTCAGGCCCAAGATGCCGCTGGTGCAAAAGCCGATTTTGCCAAGTCTGTTGCTACTGGTCGAACTGATTTAGCGGAGGTGAAGATTGCCAACATGATCTTGCAAAAGCGCTAGTTATAGAAGCATCCCAACAACACGATGAATATGAGCTTGATGATGCTTCAGGAAAATTGGTTCCAGCCGCTGTTGGCGAGATACTATTTTAGACGATCTGGCGAGTCTTTGGAGTGGTGGGGGTGGCTAGTCGTGTTGGGCATCGTTGCGTTTTTCCTCCTGGTGTTTTTTCCGCTGTGCCTGTTGTTGTGGCATTGGATGATGCACCGAATTGGAGGATGGGGGCGGTTGGCTGCGAATTACGGTGCGACTGTTGGCATTGAAGGCAAGCAGTTCAGGGGGTATGGCTCAGTGGGATTGATGCCGCAGAACTTTCTTTCGTTTACTGCCAATGATGAGGGTTTGCGGATCAAGAGGTTGCAGTTCTTTGATCGTGTCAACAAGCCGTTGTTTATTCCGTGGAAGGACTTTCATGGGTTACGACCAGGGAAGAGTTATACCAAAGAGACCATGGTGGTTTTGGACATAGGGCGTCCTGTGGTGGGCAGGTTGTTGTTGCCGGTGCGGGTGCTTCAGCAATCGGCTGGGAAGGTTTTGTTGGTTGAGGCTCCACCGGCAACGGCTGAAGCGGCTTTTAACAAGGAGATTTCATGATGATCATCGATATGAAGAATAAAGTTACAGCCGCAGCTTTTTTAGTTACGGTGATCACTTGTGCGCTGTCGGGGGATCTTTCGGCCCAGGCGGTGATGGTGTTGAATTCCCCCAAGAGTTTTCGATCTGATGGTGGGGAAGGTGGTGCGAGCACGGTGAGGCTTGAGGTGACGGGAAAGGATGCGTTGTTGGAGGTAAAGGAAGAGTTTGAAGATGGATCTTCGGTTGATGGGCATGCGATGTTTTCTGGTGGGCGGTTGGCGATGGTTTTGGGTGAGGGTGCGGAATATTTGTCGGTTTTTTCAACGGATGAGGGGGCGATGTTTGGGCATTCGTCAGTCATTCAAGCAGCTGCAAAGTTGAAGAGTGACAGGTTGGAGGCGACATCGGTGGACGAGGAGTTTGTGACGAATGATGGGAGCAGGTTTGTGGTGAAAATGAATAAGAATGAGGGGACGGGTTTGGTGGTGGCGGTGACGGATGATGAGAAGGTGGGCGTGGCTGTGGTTGATCCTGGTTTTCTGGCGATTGCGTTGGCGGGAGAGGAGGCTGAGGTGAGGCTGGAGTTGTTGAGTTTTCTGTCTGATGGGAAGTCGATGGTGGGTCGAATGGTGGTGTCAGGTTCTTTGGCGGCGGGGGTGCGTGAGTTACAGGTTACCAGTGGTTCCAAGGAATTTGTGGCATGGCTTGAAGCGCAGGCGGAGGTTCCGAGGGTGGCGGGGAAGACGGCGATCAAACCTGCGGATGCAGCCGCGAGGAAGGCGGCGGATGCGCTGTTTGATGGGGCGAGTGAAGCGTATGGAAGGGGTGAGCTGAAGAAGGCATTGGAGGGGTTGGATCGTGCGATTCAACTGGATCCGGGGTTTGGTGCGGCTTACACGAACCGGGGTGTCATCACGGCGAATCAGGGGGCGGTGGATGAGGCGCTGGGTGACTTTGATCAGGCGGTGCGGTTCAATGCTTATGATGTGACGGCTTGGGGGATGCGTGGGTTGATTCATTACAAGGCGAAGCATTTGCGTTTTGCGATTCATTGTTATGATCGTGTGCTGTCGTTGCAGCCGGAGAATGTCAAGTATCTGGGTAATAGGGCAAAGGCTAGGAGTGAAACGGGGGATTTGAAGGGGTCGTTGGAAGATTATGATCAATACATGGAGTTAGAGAAGGGCAATGCTGTGGCTTACAATAATCGTGGGTTGGTGAGGTTTGAACTTGGGGATGTGGAGGGGGCGTTGGAAGATTATGCGGTGAGTTTGAAGATGGATCCGAAGAGTGCGATGGCGTGGTCGAACAAGGCGGGTGCGCTTCTGGATTTGGGTCGGTATGATGAGGCGGTGGAGGCTTATGGGATGGCGTTGGAGATTGATCCCAAACGCAAGGTGGATTTGAAGGGGCGGGCTTCTGTTCAGGAGATCCTGAAAAATTGGGAGGGTGCGATTGGAGACTATGACCGGATTTTGGAGATTGATCCACGGGACGCGGAAGCTTTCGATGCGAGGGGCTTTGTGAAGGATTTTGCTGGTGATACGAAGGGAGCGGTGGCGGACTTGACGCTTAGTCTGGAGATCGATCCAGATAACGAACACGCGTGGTTTAACCGGGGGGCAATTCATCAGCGTGAAGGACGTTGGAAGGAGGCGGCGGATGATTTTAGAAATTGTTTGAAATCGGGGGATGAATATACCAATTATTCTCAACTCTACCTTTGGTTGTGTCAGGGGAAGATGGGAGAGATGGAGGCGGCGACGAAGGATTTTGAAGCTTTCCTGCTTTCAATTGAGAAGGGTGGGGAGAATCGGTGGTTTCATCATGTCGCGGGGTTTCTTCTGGGGCGTGTGAACGAGGAGGCTTTGTTTGCGGCTGTCGACAGGACGGGTGATGAGGATGAGGGGGCGCAGGATTGTGAGGCCTGGTATTATGTGGGTCTGAAGAGGATGGAAGCGGGCGATAAGAAGGGAGCGGTCGATGCATTTGGCCAGTGTGTGGCAACCGATCTTTGGATTCACCTTGAGTATGCTGCGGCCAAAACCCGGCTTGAGGAACTGCGGTGAACCAACTTTAGAAGTAAACAAACAAGTGACCAAATAAATAACCTTATGAATATAGTAACTTATCTGATCATGGGATTAGTGCTGACGTCTTTTGGTTTGCCAATGATGGCGCAGTCGGAGACTCGCAAGAGTGAGATTATTGGCGCGGTGGGTGAGCAGGCCGACGATGCGTTGTTTTCGGTCCATCAGGCGGTGAATGCGCTGGCGGATGGCTGGGTGAACAAGACGTTTGAGGAGAAACAGGCGCTGGAATTGGCGACGAGTTATCGGGGGAGTGCGGAGTTGGTGGATGGGTTGGTGAAGGGGAAATCGGAGGATGTGAAGCGGACGAGTGGTTTGCTGGTGAAGCAGGCGACGGCTTTGGAGGCGTGGATCAAGATCGGGGATGAGGCGTTGGCGGAGACTTATCGGAAGTTGAAGGAGCAGGCGGATGCAGCGATGGCGGGTGGTGCGGAAATGGGGCCAGAGATGGGAGCGACGGTGGCGCAGGGGGAAACGATTGAGTTGAAGATTGTGAAATCGGTGGCACCGGGTGGGAAGGAGGGAGACTTGGGGACGATGACGGTGACGCGGAAGAGCAAGGAACTGCCGCTGGAGGTCAAATGGGCCTATGCCGACGGTGGTTCTGATCAGGGGCTCTGCGTGCCATTCCCGAACAGCGGCGAAATGGCGGTCTTCTACGGTGAGGGTGTGAAGAGCGTCCATATCTTCAAAATCGATGGCAAAAACATCACCGGTTGCTGGGCCTCCGTCGAAGGCAATCCCAAGATCCGCAGCATCAGGCTCACCCAAGCCGACAATGTCAACGACTATGACATTGTTGGGGTTGAGGGAGGAAAATTCTCGGTCATGGCTTTCAAAGGTGGCATGGCCAGTGTCACCTGGAAATTTAAAGGCGGTCTAGAAGTCTCCGGCATTGGCGTGTGGAAGGGCGACTACCTGGCTGCCATCGATGTCGAACCCAAAGCAAAGGCCGGCGTTTTGCTTTACAGCATGGCTCCCGATGGGAAAACGGCCACCTGTCGCTGGATCATGAACGACGTAAGTGGCGTAGGCGAAGAAACCCTTGAAGTTACCGCCATGTCGCCGAATTTCCTCACGGGCGGTGGATCCCCAACTGTCACAGCGACAGCAGGCAACGTCCGGGATGAAGTCCGCCAGATCGCCGAACAGCTGCGTGAAAACCTGGGCAATGCGGTTCAATACCGGCCCAGCACCTCGCAGATCAACGCGATCTCTGCCACCCTGAATGATGCCGAATTGCTGCGTGCCTACGTCGAGGAAGTTTATACCCAGATCCCGTCTACAGGCCCCGCCGCCAAACCCGGCCAGAACGAGATCCTTGTTGAAGGCCCCGACCTTAAAGATCTCCCCGGTGGATATACCCAAAAGATCAAACACTTCCGTCCCGGCACTGACATCTACCGCTTTAAATATGTTGCCCCAGGCCAGGACATTGGCATGTCTTATGACGGACTTATCAAAGTCAAAGACCAATGGATATTCATTCCGAAAGCCTGGCGGGCTTTCAAGTAAACTACCCAACAACAACCGTTAGAGAAGGACGAAGTTATGAAGAAATTATCGACATGGATGGCAGTGGGACTCGCTATGGCGGGAACCAGTCTGAATTTGAACGGTCAGACTGATGAGCGCAAACAGGAGATCGTCAGTGCCGTGGGGGAGCAAGCTGGTGATGCTTTGTTTTCGTTGCATCAGGCGGTGAATGCGGTGGCGGATGGGTGGGTGAACAAGACGTTTGAAGAAAAGCAGGCGCTGGAGCTGGCGGCAAGTTATCGCGACAGTGCGGAGTTGGTGGAGCGGTTGGTAAAGGGGAAGTCGGATGAGATGGAGAAGGTGACGGGCTTGCTGGTGAAGCAGGTGACGGCGCTGGAAGCGTGGATCACGATTGGGGATGATGCGTTAGCGGGAACTTATAAAAAATTAAAGGCTGAAGTGGATGCGGGATTGGCTGGAGGAGGGGGCCTAGGGGCGCAAATGGGGGCGGCTGTGGCGCAAGGGGAGACCATTGAACTGAAGATTGTGAAGTCGGTGGCGCCGAATGGAAAGGCTGGGCAGCCGGGCACGATGACGGTGACGCGGACGAGCAAGGAGTTGCCTTTGGAGGTGATGTGGAAGTATGCGAATGGAGGATCGGATCGTGGATTGTGTGTGCCGTTTCCAAGGAGCGGAAAGATGGCGGTGTTTTTTGGTGAGGGGGTGCATTCGGTTTCGATTTACAAACGCGAGGGCAAATCGGTGACGGGGCGTTGGGTTTCAACAAAGCCGGGATCGACGCTCAAAGACATCAAGCTGACGCAGGGGGCGAGTAAGTCAGAGTATGACATTGAGGGGGGTGGCAGGATGAAGCTGGATCTGCGCGAGGGAATGATTGCGAATGTGACTTGGGAGTTTCAGGCGGGGAAGGTGCCGGGGATTGCGGTGGGAGATAATGAATATCTGGCTTTGATCTCGATGGATCCAAAAAAGAAGGCAGGGGTGGCGCTTTACACTATGGCAGATGATGCGAAGAGCGCGACGAGCCGGTGGACGATGGCGGGTGCGAATGGTGCGGGTGAGGAGGAGTTGGTGGTGACGGCGATGTCGCCAGGGTTCTTGTCGGGTCCGCCACCGGCTGCTGCGGCAGGGCCTATGGAAGAGGCACCGGGAGCGGAGGAGGGTTCGGTGGAGGATGAGATCAAGGAGGTCGCGTTGAAGTTAT
Organism: Phragmitibacter flavus; assembly: GCF_005780165.1. Classification (NCBI taxonomy): domain Bacteria; kingdom Pseudomonadati; phylum Verrucomicrobiota; class Verrucomicrobiia; order Verrucomicrobiales; family Verrucomicrobiaceae; genus Phragmitibacter; species Phragmitibacter flavus. The sequence goes on from NZ_VAUV01000019.1 coordinate 25,111, forward strand.
TGGCGGATATGGGGACTTTGGATGAATTGCGTCCGACGGGTGAGCAGTTGGCGGCGATTGCGGTGAGTGCGGAGGATGCGCAGTTGCTTTCGGTTTATGTGAAGTCGGTGTATGAAGGGCTGGCTCGCGGTAATCGGGTGGCGGGGGCAAAGCAGACGGAAGTCAAGGTGGGCGGACCGGATTGGAAGGATCTGGCGGGGGGTTATTCAGATGTTAGGGATCGATTCAAGCCGGAGGTGAAGATTTATGAGTTCAGTTATGTCGAACCTGGGAATGATGTGGGGATGCGTTATGATGGATTGATCAAGGTGGAGGGCAAATGGGTGTTCATTCCGAAGGCCTGGCGGGCGTTCCGGTGAATATCTGGCCTGGCGTTTTCGTCTTTGTCTGACATGAGACGACTTACTAGCATTTTGTGGTTGCTGATGGTGGGGTTGTGCCTGCCATCAAGCATAGGGGCGGCGGACAAGAAGGTGAACCCGGTGCGGGTTTATGGTCGCATCAAGATCGTCGAGAGCTTTGCTGATTTTAAGGTGAAGTCGGTCAGCAGTTTTTCGGATTTGCAGGTCAAAGTGGTGACGAGTCTGCCGGGAGTGGGGGAATGGATGATCGTTGATTCGTTCCCCGATTTTACGGTGAAACTGGTGGACTCGTTCCCGGATTTTACGGTGGAGTTCAAGAACGGGGTGCCGCGTCCGGCGAAGTGAGGATAGGGTTAGATGAAGTAGTCTTCGGTGATGGAGGCCTGCGCGTTTTCGTTGAGGCGTTTGCAGGCGAACTGGCACATTTCGTAAACGGAGTCTTCGGAGACTTTGTAGAACACCTGGAGGCCTTCGCGTTCGCGGGTGAGGAGGCCGGCCTGATGGAGAAGTTTGAGGTGTTTGGAGATGTTGGCCTGGGAGGTGCCGAGGTTGGCGACGAGTTCTCCCACACTGAGTCGGCCACCTCGCAGTTCCTGCAGGATGGAGAGCCGGGTGGCATCGGCAAAGGCGGAAAAAATCCCGGCGACTTTTTCCAAGGCAGGGCGCGACAGTTTTTGCTTTGGAGGGGGGGATGTGACAACGATGGGAGATTTCTTTATTGACCGCATAACTATATAGGAATATAGGTTTACACTGTAATATTGCAAGCTATACTATCACTGCCATGATTGATCAAGTTTCTCCCCAAGTTCTCGCTGCACGACTGAATGACGGCTCAAGACAGCCATTGCTGCTGGATGTGCGCACCCCGATTGAACACCAAGAGGTTCATCTTCCGCAGGCGCGTTTGCGTCCGCTGGATGAGCTGGATGCAGCCCAGCTGGCCAAGCAGGAGGGGCAGGATTGTGAGGTGGTGGTGATTTGTCGAAGTGGGGGTCGGGCGAGCAAGGCAGCGGAAAAACTTGCGGCGGCGGGGATGAGCAAAGTGAGTGTTTTGGATGGCGGTATGCAGGCGTGGACGGGGGCGGGGCTTCCGGCGAATCGCGGTCAGAAGATGATGTCGCTGGAGCGGCAGGTGCGCATCGCGGCGGGTTCGATGGTGGTGATTGGAGTGGCGCTGGGCACGTTGGTTCATCCGGGGTTTTACGGGCTGAGTGCTTTTGTGGGAGCCGGGTTGGTGTTCGCGGGCGTTACCGACTGGTGTGGCATGGGCTTGCTGCTGGCAAAAGCGCCATGGAACCAGACAGGTGGAAGCGGCTCGTGCTGCGCGACGAAAAGTGCCCGGTGACGGCTCTTTTTTGTCTAAAAATTAACCAATAGATTATATAGTTATGTTTTTACGCCAAGTTTATGATTCGCATTTGGCCCAGTATGCCTATGTCATTGGGTGTCAGAAGACGGGTGAAGCGGTCGTCATTGATCCATTGCGCGATGTGGCCCAGTATCGGGAGATCGCGGAAGGGGAGGGATTAAAACTTTCAGCGGTGGTGGAGACGCACATTCATGCGGATTTTGTGAGTGGGGCGCGGGAGCTTGCAGCACAAGGCGCGGCGGTTTATGTCTCTGCAGAAGGGGGGGCGGACTGGCAGTCGGAGTGGGCGAAGGATTTGCCGACGCTGCATTTGCTGCGTGATGGAGACAGTTTCTCTATTGGCAAGATCAAGCTGCAGGCAATGCACACGCCGGGTCATACACCGGAGCATCTCTGTTATCTGGTGACTGATGAAGGTGGTGGAGCGGATGAGGCAATGGCGTTGATCTCAGGGGACTTTCTTTTTGTGGGGGATGTGGGTCGGCCAGATTTATTGGAACAGGCGGCGGGGTTTGCGGGAACGCAGGAGGCGGGGGCGAGACAGCTTTACCAAAGTCTGAGGAAGTTGGAGTTTTTGCCGGATCATTTGCAGGTGCTTCCGGCGCATGGGGCGGGCAGTGCGTGTGGCAAGTCTTTGGGGTCGGTGCCGACATCGACGTTGGGGTATGAAAAGCGGTTCAACCGTCCGTTGAGGCTTGCGCTTGAGGGGAAAGAGGAGGATTTCGTGGCTTACATTTTGGATGGTCAGCCGGAGCCGCCGCTTTATTTCGCCAACATGAAGAAGGTGAACAAGATGGGACCGGCTGTTCTGGGTGAAGTGGCAACGCCAGATGAGTTGCAATTAACTCAGGTGACTGCGCGCTTGAAGGAGCCGGACTTCGTGGTGGTAGACACGCGATCAGACCGTGAGGCCTTTGCGGCAAGTCACCTGAAAGGTAGTCTGTATGCGCCGGCCAAAAGCGACTTTTCGGGATTTGCCGGTTCGTATCTGATGCCGGATGAAAAGGTGGTGATGGTGGTGGAAGATGGACAAGAGGCCGATAACTTATCGAAGCAGTTGCGTCGCATTGGGATTGATCACGTCTTAGGTTGGTTGCCTGCGGAGTCGCTGACAAAGGCTGGCAGTAATGATCTGGCGAGGATTGATACGGTGAAGTTTGCTGAGGTGGAGGACTATCTCAACACTCATGATGATGCGACCGTGGTTGATGTGCGCCGCGCGGGGGAATATGCGGAGGACCATGTGAAAGGAGCGGTGAATATGGCACATACACGACTGAGGGCACGTTCAAATGAGCTTCCCGTTGACGTGCCGGTGGTGGTGCATTGTCAAAGTGGCAATCGGGCTGCTGTTGCAGCGGCGTGGCTAAGTCGTGAAGGTCGGGAGGTGCTTTTGGTCAATGACTCCTTTGCGCATGTTGCCGATGCGATGTTGGCCTGAGATAACGTGGAAAGGTTCAAGCCTTCCTGATCATGGACGCTTTCAATTTGCTTAGTCTGGGGTTCGGTCTTTTGGTAGGTGCTGCGTTGGGACTTACCGGGGGCGGGGGTTCGATTTTTGCCGTTCCGCTGTTGCTTTACGGTTTGTCGGTGCCGGTCGGGACGGCGATGGGGTTAAGTTTGGCGACGGTCGGTGTGACGGCTGGATTTGGGGCGGCGTTGCGCTGGTTGCATGGGGAGGTGGAGTGGAAGGCCGGATTGCTGTTTGCCCTTGGTGGGATGGTTACGGCACCGCTGGGTGCTTGGCTGGGGCGGCTTTTACCATCGACCTTGTTGTTGACGGCGTTTGCGTTGTTGATGCTGTTTGTAGGCTGGCGAATGTGGCGGGGCCGGGGTGATGATGTGGTGACACCGGGTCGTTGTGTTTTGCAGGGGGGAGGTCGATTCGGGGTTGAGTGTTACGTCCGGCTGGGGAGCGGCGGTGCGGCGGCTGGTTTGTTGTCGGGGTTGTTTGGCGTGGGCGGGGGATTTATTGTGGTGCCGGTGTTGTTGTTAGTCACGGGGATGAGCATTCATCGTGCGGTGGCAACTTCGTTGATGGTGATTTTTCTGATTTCGATTTCCGGTGTGGTGGCGCATGTGCTTCACGGACAACTTTTTCCGATGCCATTGAGTCTTTGGTTTGTTGGTGGCGGATTTCTGGGGATGTTGTTGGGCAGCGCGGGGCGTTCGCGCCTGAGTGGTGGTGCCCTTCAAAAGATTTTTGCCATTGGCATGTGGGTTACTGCCGGATGGATGTTATGGAGAAACCTGGGTGCCCTCGGGTAGTAATGTCGATGGGAAAATTTGGGGTTTACCAGCCGGTGGCGATGGTGATGCCGATGGGGATGGACAGGAGGAGCATGATGATCAAGATGGGACGGGATACTCTGGGTTCTCTTATAAACCAGAGGGAGATGGCAAGTAGGGCGAGGCCGATTGGGATGGTGAGCCACCAACTCATGGTTCTGGTGTAGGTGACGGGTTGATGGCCTTCGGAGCGTCGTTGTTCGTCGGGTTCCCACGTGAGGGCGGCGATTTTGTTGTCGAGGGCGGGGAAGTGTCTGGCTTGAACGATCATGCCGATGGGCCAGGTCTCGTAGATGGTTGAGGGACAGCTGAAGATTTTTTGAGTTCCATCAGTGAATTCAATGGTCATGTTGTAGGCGGTTTGGCGAGCGGAGCTGCCGGTTCCTCCGGTGAGGCGGGTTTGACGGTCGATGATGGTGGCGGGTTTGGTTTCGCCTGGTGCGAAGGCGGTGTAGGCTTCAACGAGGAAGGCGGTGCCGAAGGTGAGCAGGAGGGCCGGGAAGGACGCGAGAAAGAGGCTGGCGATGCAGCCAAACTTTTTGGGTGGGGTGGATTCGGGTGTGGACATGACCGATCAGTTATTTATTGGTAGGTGAAGGTGCCTCCGGTGGCTTCAGCAAATTTTTCGGCGATGAGTTTGCCGGTTTGGTGTTTGAGGTCGACTTCGAGTTTTCCTTGGTTGTTGATTTCCTTTGGGAGGTATTCGTGGTCTTGGGAAAGCACGGTGCTGTTGTTGCGGGCGATGAAGGCGTCGGAGTAGACAATTTGACGGGTGTTGCGATCGATGAGCCAGAAGCGACCGGCGGCGTAGCCGGCTTCGAATTGGTTTTCGGCGAGGAGTTTGGGGGCTTTGTGTTTGAAGGGTTTGATGATGCCGATGTAACGGACGTTGAGGGTTCGCTGGTAGTTTTGTTCGAGGAAAGGTTCGGGAGTGACGGGATGTTCGGCGGGTGATTTCTGGAGGTCGTTGTAGAGGGTGTCGAATCCGTTGTTCATGAACAGATTGAAGGTGGAGTCGCGATGGGGGGAGGGGTTGGGATCGGTGAGTTGTCCGACGAGAAAGGTGGCGGTGTTGCAGGGGATGACGGGTCCGCTACGTGAGCTGGATGGAGAGGGATTGAGGGGGGCGCTTGGGATGACGTTTTCGAGGGGGAGGTTTTGGGCGTAGGATTCGAGCTCCTTGACGAATTGGCTGAAGGGTTCGCGGTGGCGTTCGAGGATGTCGCTGTGGGTTTCACTGCACTGGGTGAGCAGGGTAAGTGCGACAAGGAGGATGATATAGTAAGTGCGCATGATTGACTGAGTTAGAGCCGTTGTCTTTTGATGGTGATGCCGCTGCGGGATTGGAGGGTGTCGAGGAAGTGTTGGAGGGTTGGCGATGGAGGGAGGAAGTGTTCGATGGGGTATTGGTCCTCGTCTTTGGGGGTGACAATGAGGGTGTGGATGCGGATGGGTTGGGGTGGGGTTTTGCCGTGGGGGCGGAAGTTTTGGACGGAGAGGCCGAGTTTTTCGATCTCGGTGTAGGCGACTTTGTCGCGGGAGAGGAAGCGGTTGAGGATGATGTGGGTGGGGGTGATGATGGCGACTGGGCGGATGACGTAACGCCAGAGGCTGAGGCCGAAGAGGATGGCGATGATGCCGAAGGTGAAGATCATCCATTCTTCGGGGCCGCGCATGTTCCGATGGAGGGCGGCGTGGATGGAGAGGATGCCGAGATAGTGGGGGAGGCAGCCGAGGAAAAGGATGTAGACGCGGTGAGGGAGGGGTTTGTAGTGTCGAAGTTTTGGAGGTGTGCGAGCCGGGTCCATGGCTTGTTTTTTTCAGTTCTTGTCGCGACCGAGGGCTTCGATGAGGAAGGTGTATTGGAGGGCGACGCGTTCGAGGAAGCTGTAGCGACCGGAGGAGCCGCTGTGGCCGGTGTCGAGATCGACCTGGAGGAGAAGGGGGTTTTGATCGGTTTTGGTGGCGCGGAGTTTTGCGACCCATTTGGCGGCTTCCCAGTAGGGGACGCGGGAGTCGTTGAGGCCGGCGAGGACGAGGAGGGAGGGGTAATTCTGGGGTTTGATGTTGTCGTAGGGGGAGTAGGCGCGGATGCGGTTGAAGGTTTCGAGGGTGGCGGAGGGGTTGCCCCATTCGTCGTATTCGCTGGTGGTGAGGGGGATGGTGGGGTCGAGCATGGTGTTGAGGACGTCGACAAAGGGGACGTCGGCGATGAAGGCACGGAAGAGGTCGGGTTGCTGGTTGATGACGGCTCCGACGAGGAGTCCACCAGCGCTGCCGCCGTAGCCGCAGAGGTTTTCTTTTGAGGTGTATTTTTGCTGGATGAGGTGTTCGGCGCAGGCGATGAAGTCGTCGAAGGTGGTTTGTTTGTGGGCGAGTTTGCCGGCCTCATACCAGCGGCGTCCGAGTTCGCCGCCGCCGCGGATTTGGGCGATGGCGAAGCCGATGCCGCGGTCGAGGAGGCTGAAGAGGTTGCTGTTGAACCACGGATCGTTGGGGCTGCCGTAGGCGCCGTAGCCGTCGATGAGGATGGCACCGGTGCCGTCGGTGGGATGGTTTTTGGGGAGGAGCAGCCAGATGGGGATGAGGGTTCCGTCTTTGGCGGGGGCGTGGGTTTGTTCGACGCGATATTTGCTCGAATCGTAGCCGGGAGGGCTGGCTTTTTGTTTGACGGGTTTGATGTTGCCGGTGGTGAGGTCGAGTTCGGAGACGGTGTAGGGTTGGAGGAGGGTTTCGTAGCTGATGCGCTGGAAAGTGGACTGGAAGTGGGGTGTGTTTTCGGTGCTGAACCAGGAGCCGGGGCTGGGGGCGGTGAACCAGCGGGGTTGAGAGGGATTGGCGGGGTCGAGGATGTAGAGACCGGGGATGCCGTCTTTGCGGGCTTCGAGGATGACGTGGTTGGTGAAGGCTTCGACGGAGCCGTAGGAGATGGTTTCGTTGCCGGGGAGGATTTCGGTCCAGTTGGCGCGGGTGGGTTGGTCGAGGGGGGCGCGGAAGATGCTGCCGTTGATGGCGTTTTCGCTGCTGAGGATGAACCAGTGTTGGTCGGTGTCGGAGAGGGCGTAACGGATGCCGGTTCGGCGTGGGGCGACGAGGATGGGTTTGGCGTCGGGTTGGTCGAGGGGGATGAGCGAGGTTTCCATGGTGTCCTTGCTGCGGGAGGTGAGGCGCATGAAGCGTTCGCTTTTGGTGGCACCGATGGCGACCTGAAAGGTGGTGTCGTGGTCTTCGTAGACGATGGGGTTGTCGGTGGGGTTGGTCCCGAGGGTGTGGCGTTTGACGCGGCAGGAGCGTTCGGTGGCGTCGGCTTCGGTGTAGAAGAGGGTTTGATTGTCGAGGGCCCAGACAGGGGACTCGGCGAAGGCGGTGTCGGAGATCTGGTCGGGGAGGATTTTGCCGGTGGTCAGGTCCTTGATGTGGATGGTGTAGCGGTCGGTGCCGTTGGTGTTTTCTTTCCAGGCATAGAGGTTGCCGTTGGGGGAAATGGCGGCTCCGCCGAAGGTGTAGCCGTCGCTGGTTCCGGCGCGTTCGTTGAGGTCGAGGAGGATGGTTTCGGGTCCTTCGGGATAGGGTTTGCGGCAGAGGAGGCTGTGGTCTTTGCCTTCGATGTCGCGGCTGTAGTAGAGCCAGTCGCCTTTGCGGTAAGGGACGGAGATGTCTTCGCCGATAACGCGGGTTTTGAGTTCAGCGACGATTTTTCCGCGCAGAGAATTGAGGGGGGCGAGGACGGTATCGGTGTATTGGTTTTCGGCCTTGAGGTGGGTCAGGACGGAGGGGTCTTCGCGGTTGCGCAGCCAGTGGTAGTCGTCGGTCCAGTTGATGCCGTGTCGGCTCAGGGAGTGGGGGCGTTTTTCGGCGATGGGGGGTGGGGGTGACTGGGCGTCGATGACCGTGACGCAGAGGCAGATGCAAAGAACGGCGAGGAAGATGAATTTCATGGGCGACGGCATGGAAGGATTGCACGATGACAGGCGTGATCTTACATGGGTGTGTGAAATTTGGGCGCGGATTCCCAGCCTTGATCATCAATGACCAATTTCAAAAGCCGACGAGGGATTTAGGACCGGTGATCAGTGAAGGGCGATGAGTTCATCGGCGATGATCTCAAGGGCTTCACGAAGGATGGCTTCGGGTTGGGAGAAAGTTAGTCGGATGCACTGTTGGGAGTGATCCCAAGGTTCGTCGAGGCCATAGAAAAAGTAGTGGCCAGGAATGACGAGGACGTTGCGGGCTTTCAGACGCTGATAGAGTTCGGCGCTGGTGATTTTGAGTTTGGGGAACCAGAGCCAGAGGAAAAAAGCACCTTCACGGGAGTGAAGTGACCATTCGATTTTGTCCTGGAGGCATTCGTGCAGGACCTGGGTGGCGAAGTCGGACCGCTGTTTGTAGAACGGCAGGATGATGTCGCGGCTGAGTTTGAGCAGGGTGTCGTCGGCAAGCAGCGGATTGATGATGGCCTGGCCGAAGTTGCCGTTGGAAAGGGCGGTGCTGGCGTTCATGTTGCTGAGCGCGCGGATGATGGCGGGGTCGGCAACCACGATGGAGGTGCGGGTGCCGGGAAGGCCGAGTTTGGAGAGGCTGATGGAAAAAATCATGCCGGGCTCCCAGGAAGGCTGGAAGCTGGTATGGATGACGCCGGGGAACGGGTGACCGTAGGCGTTGTCAATGATGAGCGGGATGTGGTGTTGTCGCGCCAGATCGCGCAGGCGGTGAAATTCTTCCTGGGTGAGGACGTTGCCGGTGGGGTTGGTGGGGCAGGAGACGCTGAGGGCGGCGATGTCGGGCGTGATGCGAAGGCGGTCGAAGTCGACGTGATATTTGAATTCGTGGGCGCTGCGTTGCTCGATTTTGGCGGGATTGCCGCTGAGCATGCCGGCGCAGAGTCCCTGGCTGGCATAGCCGATGTATTCGGGCATCAAGGGAAAAAGGATGCGCTTCTTGGTGTTGCCAGTCTGGCCCGCCAAGAGATTGAACAGCAGGAAGAAGGCGGTCTGGCTGCTGGGGAGTATTCCGATGTTCTCGGTTTGCACGTCCCACTGGCATTCGCGTTTGAGGAAGGCGGCGAAGTTTTGACGGAACAAGGGGTTGCCGCCTGGCGGGTCGTAGTTGAGCAGCGTTTTGTCGAGCGTGGTCTGGTCGTTGACGAGCGACTGCATGCGTTCGCGCCAGAGGGCCTGGACGGCGGGAATGGCGGCGGGTTGGCCTCCGCCAAGCATGCGCATGTCGGGTTGATTGTTGAGCGCCTGACCGAGGTCATCCATGAGTTCCTGGATGCCGCTGGTGCCGGCGAGACGTTGGCCGATGTCGGAAAATGAAGTCTGCAATGACGGACGGAGTAGGGGTTTAGAGCTTTTTGATTAGTGAATTTTTAATTGATTATCGAAGATGCTAGTTCATGAACTGAATCCCGGCAATTTTTTCCGCCATGTCATGGCTCGCGAGGAAGACAAGTTCAACCGTGGCGGCGCGGCTGAGCCGGGCGCGCAGGGCGATGGCGGGGCCTTGACTGATGCCGTCGACGTAGGCGGTGATGGGGCGTTTTTCGGGAGACAGGTTGCGCACGGCGATGTGACTGTCGGTGGAGAGGAGGGCGCTTTTCCAATGCACGGGTTCCTGCACGTTGGAGCCGACGAGCAACCAGGCGGGGGTGTCGGCGAGCAGCGGGGCGCTGCCCATGCTGCGGGCGTAGGCGGTGGAACCGGCGGCGGTGGAGACAAGGACACCGTCGCTGACGAGGCGTGGCAGGCGGGGGACATCATTGACCTCAACTTCGAGCCAGGCGCTCTGGCTGCTGGAACGTTCCACCCAGGCGTCGTTGAAGGCGTAGACGTGATTGAGGGTGCCGTCCTGGTTTTGGATTTCGAGGTAGAGAAGGGGGAGTTGCCGGAAGATGACTTCGGTGGGGGGGAAGGTCGATTCAAACACGGCTTCGGGGGCATTCATGAGGAAGCCGAGCGTGCCTGCATTGACGCCGAAAAAAGGGAGCCGGCGACGCCAGTGTTCACGGATGGCGCGCAGCATGGTGCCGTCGCCGCCGAGGGTGAGGATGAAGTCGGGATTGGTGGAGTCGGCGTGGCAGACAAGGTCGGGAATCCAGCCCTGGGCTTTGGTGTTGTCGAGGTCGGCCTGGATCTGATGGTTCCAGTCGGAGAGTGAGCCGCGTGACCAGCTGGCGGGGTTGTTGCCGCGATAGAGGCCGTAGCGGCTGATGTAGCGATGAGCCCGCGAAGTCAGCAGGTGGGAAGCGTTGCCGCCGCGAATGAGGATTTCGCGGATTTGGGTGCTGGATCCGTCGATTTCGATGGGCAGCAGTTGGTGATGCGGGGGGAGATCGGCAGGGTTGAGGGGATGTCCGGGACGGGTGAGCACGGCGAAGTGGCTGCGGTGCCAAAGTTCCTCGCCTTTCTCCCAACCGGTGTGGATGGCGGATTTGCCGATGGCTCCGCCGGTAAGCCAGTCGGCACCGACGACGTGCCAGATTTCGCCACGGTGGGCGAAAAGGGTTTCGAGGGCGTGATTGCGGGTAAAGGTTTCCTGTTCGAGGTCGAAGAGTTCGACGCTGGTGTTGGGGATGCCTTCGAAAGTGATGTCGCAGAGGGCGGCGCGGCTGACGGACGGGACGTTGGTGACATCGGGCTTGTCGGGGCGTGGTCCGCAGGGGACGACGAGGACTTCGTCGAAGTGCTTGGAGAGCAGTTCGGCGATCTGACGATGGTGCAGTCCGGGTGGATTGAAGCTGCCTCCGAAAAGGGCGATGCGGCGGGGCATGGTGGGAGATTACGCAGGATGGGGTTGACGGAAAGAATAAACGCCGTGCTGCTCGGGGTTTCTCTGCGCAGAGGAAAACTTTTTTGCATGAATGTCATTACAGGGGTGGCTTGCCATGAGGTGGATGTGTTAGTAGTCTTTGTTTAATAAGCAAAAATACATGCCGCTGACTGAATTGGTTTGTCCTCATTGTGAATCGACTGTGGAAGTGCAGGTGACCAGCGTGACCCGTTCGCGTGAGTGTCCGCACTGCGGAAGGCTGATCGTTTTGCAGTTTGCAACCAAGGTGACGGGTTCCAAACGCCGGGCCTTGCTGATGCCAACGAAGGAAATTTCGCGCGCGTCGGGTGCGCCTGTGGCAGCCGCAGTGCAGCCGATTTCGCTGGAGAACGACGTGCAAAAACGTTTGATGCATGATCCTGAAGTGAGGTCGATTGCATCGATTCTACGGGTCGGCATTTTTGTGGTCTTGGGGCTGGTGGTGGTGTTGATGGCGGGTCACTGGTTGAAGTGGTGGCCGTGGCTGAATGGGGGGGACGAGGCGACGGTGGCGTCGACGAATGTTTCGCGTGAGCCGGTGGGGAAAAGTTCCAGAGCGGAGTTGGCGAAGGACGGCGTCGTTCAGTTGACGGGCAACGCAGAAATGGATGCGGCGCTGCTTAGGGCGCAGGAGTTTTTGGAGGCGAAGACGGTGGAGGATCGGTTGAAGCTGGTGCGTGACCGCGAATTGATGGAGGAAAAAATTCGTGGGTATTATGCGGCCAAGGGAGATGGGCCGATCGCCTATGAACGAGTGCTGCCTGATCGTGGGGCGGTCGCAGGTTCGACGTCGTTCATCTTCCAAGTGGTGCTTCCCACGGGTGCCGAGAGGCAGATGATGCTGACGACGCCGGCCGGCGGCAAACCGGTGGTGGATTGGTCGAGTTTCGTGGTCTACAGCGACATGGACTGGGTCGAGTGGATGAAGGAGAAGCCCACCTCACCGCGCGTGTTCAGAGTGCTGGCGGCGCGCGATGAGTTTTTTGCCGGGAGTTTTTCGGATACTGATACCTTACGCTGCTTGAAGCTGTTTGATCCACTATCGAAAGACTCACCGCCGATTTTTGCCTATTATGAGCGGGCATCACCCGTGGGGCGTGAGATGGAATTTGTGATGAGCCAGTCTGGGGGGCAGGCTTTGCCGATGACGCTGGCGCTGCGGTATCCGCCTTATGGTTCGGCTGAAAATCAGGTCTGGGTGGAAGAGCGGATTGCCGAGGGCTGGGTGGCGCGCGGTCGGTGAGATGAATCAATCTAAAACTCAAGGTGGGAGGCGAGCTTCTCCTTGAGATCGTTGCGGGCGCGGAACAACAGGCTTTTGACGGCGGGCAGGGACATGTTGAGGATGACGCAAATGTCTTCGTAAGGCATGTCTTCGTGACGGCGAAGGGTCACGGCGAGGCGTTGTTTTTCGGGAAGGCTCTGGATAGCGCGGTCAATGGCGGCTTCGAGTTCTTCGCGCTCGGCAGTGGCGTCGGGCTGGGCGCGTTGCGGGGAGGCGTGCTCGATGTGGTGCTCCTCCTGGGCGGCTTCGATGGAGACTTCGCGTTTGCGTCCGCGGCGGCGCATTTCATTGAAGACGAGGTTGCGGGTGATGGTGAACAACCAGGTGGTGAATTTGGCGCTGGGTTCGTAGCGCGGGGCGGAACGCCAGACGCGGACAAAGACTTGCTGGGCCACGTCGTGGGCATCGTCGAGGTTGTTGAGCATGCGCATCACCGTTCCAATCACGGCGCGTTGATGGGTCTCCACCAGTTGTTCAAAGGCGCGGGCATCCCCTTCTTTGACGCGGAGCATCAGGCGCACATCTTCCTCTTCGCGGAGGGGGAGCGGAGTGTCGGCACTGGCGATGGGAGGACTCCATTCCGACATGTTCCAAGAGGGGAGGGTGGTGATGGTGGGGAACATGCTAAGCGCTGACATGGCTCGTGTAAACACCCGAAAAAAAGGCAGGTTGCGCCGGAATGGGAATTTTTTCGGGGTTCGGCGACAAACAAAAAAAACCGCCATGGACGGGTTCCACAGCGGTTTTAGTGTGAGATTGAAGCAGCTCGGTGATCGGTGATGATCAGGCTTTGCCGAGATAGGTGCCGTCTTCGGTTTTGATGCTGATTTTCTGGCCAGGTCCGATGAAGAGAGGAACCTGAACGGTGAGGCCTGTCTCAGTGACGGCGGCTTTGTAGACGTTGTTGGCGGAGTCGCCTTTGACGCCTTCAGGGGCTTCGGCGATGGTCATCACCATGGAGGGGGGCAGTTCGATGCCGGCGACTGCGTCATCGGTGAACACGATGAGGTATTTCTGGCCTTCAAGCAGGTAAAGTTTGACGTCTTTGATGAGGTCTTCGTTGAGGGTGACGTCGTCGTAGGTTTCAGGGTGGAGGAAGTGGTAGCCGTCGCCGTCCTTGTAGCTGTATTCGTGGGCGTCTTTGTTGAGGATGACGGAGTCGAGCGACTCGTTGGAGGTCATGCGCAGGTTGTGAACCTTGCCGGAGACGAGACTCTTGATGGACATCTGCACGTAGGACGCCATGCGGGGAGGAGTTTTCAACTCGGTTTCGGTGACGACGCAGACGTCGTTGTTGTAACGGACAGCGTGTCCCTTGCGAAGGTTGATGACGGGTGTGTTGGCCATGGGAGGGGGCTACTTAGAGAGCTTTTGTGCAATTGCAAGGCGGGAAGTGCTTTTCGGAAAGGGCATCCGGGGCAGTCTTAGCCCGCGATGTCCTGGCGGATGGAGCGTTTCATCCGTTCCATGGCCATGGCGATTTCGGTTTCGCGGGCCTGAAGTTCAAAGTTCATCTGGCGCAGCAGGATCGGGTCGGCGGAGTTTTGAATCGTTTCGCGAAGCTGATGAACCTGTTTCATGGCTTCGACTTCGGGAGGGACGGCTCCGGCACTTTTGAGCAGGCCAAAACCGGCGCGTAGCGAAGAGGGACTAGCAAAGTAGGCGTCGAGATCCAGTGGCTTTCCCATGCCGGAGAGGGAGGTGAATTCACCTGACTCGATGGCTTCTTGAATGCGGGATTCGGCGATGTCGGCGAGACCTGACATGGGAAAATTTTCCACAGATAGCGCGGAAGACGAGAAAATTTGTTGGGCCGTGAAGATGATTTGCGCTCGCCAATGGGACAGGGCGGCGTATTTTAGACTATGACCGCCACCGAGACACCGACGATTGACTCCAAGATTCAAGACCTTTGCCAGGCCATTGTGACTGATACCGCTGTGCAGCATGCCCGCGATCAGGCCGAAGCTTTTCTGGCCGACGAGGCATCGGTGAGCCTTTATCGTGAAGTGATGAACACCGGCAACCGCCTTGACCGCCGTCATCGGGCCGGTGAGGAAATCTCGGATGAAGAAGTGGCTGCTTATGAAGAGTTGCAGGCGAAGTCGGATGCCAACGAAGGCATTCGTGCTTTCAACAACGCGCAGCAGGTTCTGCAGGAAGTGGCGAACAAAGTGAACGCGTATGTGATGAAGACCTTGGAAAAGGGTCGCGTTCCTGCTCCTGAGGAAATCGCCGCCGCATCAAGTGGTGGCTGCTGCGGTGGCAGTGGTGGTGGTGGCTGCGGCTGCTGATGAGTTCGCTGGGAATTGAAGTTTTACTGGCCGTGGGCATTATTGCTCACGGCTTTTTCATTTTTCGTGGTGATGGAAAAAGTTCGCAGATGGATTTGGTTAGTTGATCCGGCGCATGATACGGCGTGGCATCGGGTTTGGTGATTTTGTGCCCTGACTCTGGTTTGCACCGGCGGGCTTGACTTCATATCGCCGAACCAATTATTCTGACTTTTTATGTTCGACGCGTCAGCCCACCCCGCACCCGAGGAGTTGGTGTGATTGGACGACCGGTTTAAGCGGCCATTTGCCTTTCTTTCAACAAGCGATTTCACTTATTATGCCACCAGAAAAAATTTTGCAGATATCAAAAGCCCATGGGTTCTTGAACAAATGCATCCTCGCCTACATCATCATCTACATCCTATGTCTTGGATTTAAAGACAGCGAGTCGATACTTTCTCTTGTTTTGCTGATAACTTTGGTGGCGGTCATTTTGTTGTCCGCAGTAGCCACCGTAAGATTGTCATCGAAGATCAACCATCCTGCCGTGACCGTGATTTATGCATTGTTGGTCCTCATCCCTGTTGTTGGCGGTTTGATTTTGCTTCTCACCAGTAACAGCGCCCACAAAATTCTCCGCAAAGAGGGATATAAAATTGGTTTTTTTGGTTCGATAAAGCAGTAAGCGGGATGCTGAATCCAACCCGCGAATGATGTCGCAATGGCGATGTTGTGATGAAGATTTCATGACAAGGTCGGGATGGAAGACTCGTTTTGTCTTTGGTCGTTGAGGGCGTAATTTTATGAATTATCGAGCAGTGGCACTGTGGATGGTGATTGGGGGGATTCTTTGCAGCAACGCAGCCATAGTGGCTGCGGATGGTTATTTTGAGATTCAGGTGGTCGATGAGCAAACGGGGAAAGGGGTGCCGTTGGTGGAGTTGAAGACGGTGAATCATCTTCGTTATGTGACGGACAATGCGGGCAGGGTGGCGTTCTATGAGCCGGGTCTGATGAATGAGACGGTGTTCTTTTCCGTTTCATCACATGGGTATGAAATGAAGAAGGACGGATTTGGAATCGCGGGAATTCGGTTGGAGGTGAAGGAAGGGGGCCGGGCGGAGATCAAGGTGAAGCGGCTCAACATCGCGGAGCGTTTGTATCGGTCGACGGGGCAGGGTCTCTACCGGGACAGCGTGATGTTGAAGAAGGAGGTTCCGTTGAAGGAGCCCTTGGGCATGGGCGGGGTGGTGGGACAGGATTCAGTGTCGGGGGTTCCTTATCGAGGGAAGATCTACTGGTTCTGGGGGGATACTTCGAGAATCTCGTATCCATTGGGTTTGTTTCGAATGGCGGGGGCGACGAGCGAACTACCTGGCGGGGCGGGGTTGCCGTTTTCAGAGGGGATTGATTACCAGTATTTCACGGGCAAGGACGGATTTTGCCGGGCGATGGTGGAGGTGGCAAATCCAGAGGGTGTTGTGTGGGCTTTTGGTTTTGCAACAGTGCCGGACAAGGCGGGGAACGAGCGATTGGTCTGTCACTATTCGCGTCGCAAAGGGCTGACGGGCGAGATGGAACATGGGATGATGGTTTACAACGATGAGCGGGAGATTTTTGAAGTGGCGACGGTGTTGGATCTTGTGGAGAAGTGGCGGTTTCTGGATGGTCAACCGGTGAAGGTGAGTGTGGATGGCGTGGACTATTTGTATAGTGGAGTGCCTTTTCCGACGGTGCGGGTGCCGGCGACGCTGGAGGCGGTGTTGGATTCGACCAAATACGAGGCTTTTCGTGCCGAGGTGAAGGGCGGCGAGACGCGCTGGCAGTGGACGAAAGACGCGGGGCCGAGTTCCGTGAATGAAGTGTGGGATTGGTGGAAGGCGGGTTTGATGAAGGGGGAGCAGGCGAGGTTCTTGCCGCTGGATGGCGGTGATCCTGAGTCGAAGCGGCGGGTGAGGCCGCATACGGGGTCGGTGCGATGGAATCCGTTTCGGAAAAAGTGGGTGATGATTGCGGTGGAGCATGCCTATCACGAAGGCAAAGAGTATGCGTCGCCGCTGGGAGAGGTCTGGTATTCGGAAGCCGATGCACCAGAGGGGCCGTTTGAAAAAGCGGTGAAGATTTTAACGCATCAACGGATGACGTTTTACAATCCGGTGCACCACGATTTCTTCGATGAAGAAGGCGGTCGGGTGATCTATTTTGAAGGGACTTACACCAACCAGTTTGTGGAGAGCGAGCCGACGCCTGGGTATGATTACAACCAGATCATGTATCGGTTGGATTTGAATGATCCGAGACTGGTGAAGGTGTTTCAGCAGTAAGTCGGCGCGGAGCTGTGAGGCTCGCCAAACGCTCGATTCCCGAAAGGAGTCGATTGTCGAACGGTGATCGTAGTTTCAAAGCCGCCCCATTTCCCGTGGTGAGAGTTTTCCTTCCGCAGCGACCGGCGAATCACGAGACTTAATTTTTAGGAGCATCGTTCTTCGACAAGGCCGGACAACAATGCAAAATGACCGTCGTCGTGATAGAGCGGCAGCTGATGACGCTGGGCGGTGGCTGCGATCCAGATGTCGTTGTCAGGAATCGGCGTGCCTTGGCCGGCCAGATGCGCCCGCAGTTTGGCATAGTGAGCCGCCGTCTGATCGTCGGTCGCAATGATCACCACGTCTCTCAAAAACTTCTCCAGTGGCACCCTGGCACGTGGATCATCGCCAGACCGCTCCACCCCGAAGAGCAACTCTCCCAGTGCGACGGTTGGCAGGTAAAGTTCCTCCGCTTCGGCGAGTCTCTGGCTGATCTGGGGCGAGAGGCCGCGCAGATGTTTCACCACGACACTGGTGTCGAGTGCAAGGGATTCACCAGCCATTTTCGTCAATGCGTTCGCATTCTTCGACCGCAGCAGCAAAGGCATCTCCCACTGGGCCGCTGATTGCACCGGCGGTTTCGGCGATGCTCTGACTTCGGCGCTGGCGACGTGTTTCGCGCAACTGATGGATGTAGCGCGCCGCATCCTCCAAGTCTTGACTCGGCAGATGTTTGAGATCGTCGATGATGTCCACGAGTGCGGTCATGAACAGAATGTTACGCTCGCGATGTGGATTCGTCGAGTGCGGATTAATCTGCGATTGGGTGGTCCTGTTGCCTCAAAAGTGTTGACACCGGTGGCGGGGTGTATGGGTTGAGGGTATTGGTGATGGAGATTTTGCGATGAGGTTTGGTTGGTCGGGAAGTTTAGAACTCTGGGCTTGAATTGATGGTCGGGGGATGGACATTGGGTGGCTTATGTTTAAGACTGGCCAGGCCGTTGTGTGCATCAATGATGAGTTTGAACCTTGGGTTTTTGACCTTTACCGGTCGTTGCCGAAGAAGGGGAAGATTTATACGGTGCGCTCGCTGGGGGTGGGTCGGTCAAAGCCGCAGTTTACGGTGAATGATGATGCGGAGATCAAGATCAAGGGCGCGGAGTTTGACATCATGATTCTGCTGGAGGAGTTGCTGAATCCGGACGATCCGCATTCAAGCGTGAAGCAGGAGCTGGGGTTTCGTTCGGACCGGTTTGCGCCGCTGGAGGAGATCGAGGAAGAGGAGGAGGTTTATGAGATGGTGGGGATCGGCAAACAACAGAAGGAGTATGAGCCGCAGCCACGGTGAGTGGTTGAGGAGGCTTGAAGAGTGACAAAAGTAGAGGCGCGAACGCCGGGCGACTCTACTTGGGTTCATGGGGTTATCCCAAAAGTGATAGCGTGGACGAGGGTTGACCTGGAGAGGCGAGGGAAGGAAGGCGTTGTCCAGGTGTGATCGTGGCAAACAGCAAGGTCACCGTCGGGAACTGGCTGCGATCTGATCTTGCCGGAGTTTTTTGGGTCACTATTGGCTGCGGAATCGCGGCAGGTCGAACCGAAGCGAAAAGTGTCAATTTCCGCGTTCGGTGGCGGGAGGGATGGTCCGTTGGGTGCGATCCCTATGGTTCCAACGGATTGGGTTATGCGTGAGCGTGATACTCCTGAATAGTTTTGACGCTGATGTCGCGCTCGTTTAGGGAGCGAATGGCTTTCAAGGCGGAGTCGGCGGCGCGCATGGTGGTCATGATGGGGATGCGGTTGGCGACGGCGGCGGTGCGGATTTTGATTTCATCTTCACGCGGGGTTTTGCCGCTGGGGGTGTTAATGATGAAATGCATGTCCTTGTTCTTGATGTGATCAAGGACGTTGGGACGTTGGCCGCTGGCAAGTTTTGGGAGCTCGTTGACTTCAATACCTTCGGCTTTCAGGAGGCTGGCGGTGCCGGAGGTGGCGTAGATGTTGAAGCCGAGATCGGCGTAACCTTTGGCGAGTTTGGCAACGGCGGGTTTGTCGGTTTCCTTGACGCTGATGAAGATGTTGCCTTTGACGGGCAGGGTGCCGCCGGCGGCCATTTGGCTCTTGGCGAAGGCGAGGCCGAGGTCGGAGTCGATGCCCATGACTTCGCCGGTGGATTTCATCTCGGGGCCGAGGGTGATGTCGACGCCGGGAAATTTACTAAAAGGGAAAACGGCTTCTTTGACGCTGAAATGTTTTGGGATGATTTCTTCGGTGTAGCCAAGTTCCTTCAAGGTTTTGCCGGCCATGATTTTGGCGGCGAGTTTGGGGAGGGGAATGCCGATGGCTTTGCTGACGAAGGGGGCGGTGCGGCTGGCGCGGGGGTTGACTTCGATGACGTAGAGGTCGTCGCCTTTGACGGCGAGCTGCATGTTCATGAGGCCGCGCACGTTGAGGGCTTTGGCGAGTTTCTTGGCGGCTTCGCGGATGCGATCCTGCATGGCCTGGGTGAGGCTGAAGGGGGGGATGACGCAGGCGGAGTCGCCGGAGTGGATGCCGGCTTCTTCGATGTGCTCCATGATGGCTCCGATGACGGTGGTTTCGCCGTCGCTGATGCAGTCGACATCGACTTCGGTGGCGTCTTCGAGGAAACGGTCGACGAGCACGGGGCGGTCGGGCGTGGCGTCGACGGCGTTTTGCATGTAGTGCGTGAGTTCGGCGTCGCTGTAGACGATCTGCATGGCGCGGCCGCCGAGCACGAAGCTGGGGCGAACGAGGCTGGGGTAGCCGATGCGGGCGGTGACGGCGAGGGCTTCTTCGAGGGAAGTGGCGGTGCCGCTGGGGGCCTGGAGGAGTTCGAGGTCGTCGAGGAGTTTGGCGAAGAGTTTACGGTCTTCGGCGAGTTCGATGCTTTTTGGAGAGGTGCCGATGATGCGAACGCCGTTTTCTTCGAGGCCTTTGGCGAGATTGAGCGGGGTTTGGCCGCCGAACTGGACGATGACGCCGAGGACCTGATCGTTGACGTTTTCGCGTTCGTAGATGTTGAGCACGTCTTCGAGGGTGAGGGGCTCGAAGTAGAGTTTGTCGGAGGTGTCGTAGTCGGTCGAGACGGTTTCCGGGTTGGAGTTGACCATGATGGTCTCGAAGCCGAGTTCGCGCAGGGCGAAGGAGGCGTGGACGCAGCAGTAGTCGAACTCGATGCCCTGGCCGATGCGGTTGGGGCCGCCGCCGAGGATCATGACTTTTTTACGTTCGTTGTCGCGGACTTCGTCTTCGACGCCGTAGGTGGAGTAGTAGTAGGGGGTGAAGGCTTCGAACTCGGCGGCGCAGGTGTCGACGAGGCGGTAGGTGGGGATGATGCCGAGCTTCTTGCGAGCTGCACGAACTTCGTTTTCGTTGGCTTCAAGTTGGAGCGAAAGCTGTTTGTCAGAGAATCCTAATTTTTTCCTGGTTCGCCAAGCGCGCCGCAAACTGTTGAGTCGGCTTTCTTCAACATCGGTCAAGACTTGTCCAGCTTCCCACCATTTGGCAAATGGGTCTAAATCCACGCGACTGTCTCGCACTTCTGAAAGGGCGTTCCAGTGCCGTGATTCAGCCACCAATTCCTCAATCTGCCGCAGAAACCAGCGGTCGATTTTGGTGATGTCGAAGACTTGGTCGACGGTCCAGCCTTTGACGAAGGCTTGGGCGAGATGGAAAATGCGCTCGGCGTTGGGGACGCTGAGTTTGTTGGTGAGGGTGATGTCATCGACAACGACGTCGGCTCCGTCGCCGAGGAGGCCGAAACGTTTGATCTCGAGACTGCGCAGGGCTTTTTGGAGGCTCTCTTTGAAGGTGCGGCCGATGGCCATGGCTTCGCCGACGGACTTCATCTGGGTGGTGAGGGTCTGGTCGGCTCCAGGGAATTTTTCAAACGTGAAACGGGGGACTTTGGTGACGACGTAGTCGATGGTGGGCTCGAACGAAGCCGGGGTTTCGCGGGTGATGTCGTTTTTGAGTTCGTCGAGGGTGTAACCGACGGCGAGTTTGGCGGCGATCTTGGCGATGGGGAAGCCGGTGGCTTTGGAAGCGAGGGCGGAACTGCGGCTGACGCGCGGGTTCATCTCGATGACGATCATGCGACCGGTGTCGGGATGGACGGCGAACTGGATGTTGGAACCGCCGGTTTCGACGCCGATCTCGCGGATGCAGGCGAAGCTGGCGTCGCGCATGATTTGATATTCGCGATCGGTGAGGGTCTGGATGGGGGCGACGGTGATGGAGTCGCCGGTGTGGACGCCCATGGGGTCGAGGTTCTCGATGGAGCAGATGACGACGCAGTTGTCGGCGCGGTCACGCATGACTTCCATTTCGAATTCTTTCCAGCCGAGGAGGGATTCGTCAATTTGAACTTCGCTGACGGGCGAGAGGTCGATGCCGCGGGCGACGATGGTTTCGAATTCTTCGCGGTTGTAGGCGATGCCGCCGCCGGTGCCGCCGAGGGTGAAGGCGGGGCGGATGATGAGGGGGAAGGTGCCGATTTCTTCAGCGATGGCGATGGCGTCGTCCATTTTGTGCGCGACGCCGGATTTGGGCATGTCGAGCCCGATTTTGAGCATGGCGTTTTTGAAAAGGAGGCGGTCTTCGCCTTTGTCGATGGCTTCGGCGTTGGCACCGATCATGCGGACGTTGTGTTTTTCGAGGACACCGCTCTTAAACAGGGACATGGCGGTGTTGAGGGCGGTCTGGCCGCCGAGGGTGGGGAGGAGGGCGTCGGGCTTTTCGCGTTCGATGATCTTCTCGACGATCTCGGGGGTGATGGGTTCGATGTAGGTGCGGGCGGCGAACTCCGGGTCGGTCATGATGGTGGCCGGGTTGGAGTTGACCAGGACGACTTCGTATCCTTCTTCGCGGAGGGCTTTGCAGGCCTGGACGCCGGAGTAGTCGAATTCACAGCCTTGTCCGATGATGATGGGACCGGAACCGATGAGAAGGATCTTGTGGAGGGATGGGTCTTTGGGCATGGTCAGCGTGGCGCGGGCAAAATGGGGGTTCCATCTCGCATCAAGATGCGTGTGAGGAAAGGGGAAAGTGCGGAAGGAGAAGTGAAAAAAGCGTGAGGTGGGGAAGTTTGGCAGCCTGTTGCACAAGATATGCGGCAAGGAAAAACCCGATTGGTGGAGGCCCGAGGTAGGGACGTCGAACTCGTTGACTCCCAACGATGAGCTACAAAAACCAATGAAACCCGGGTTTCCTCATTTGTGGATAACTTCCAGCTTTTTGTGGAAAAGATTTAGTGCCTTAGCAAATTAACCCGGTGTGGATGCTGGCAGTGGAAATCTAAGACATGTTAGAGGGTGAACGCATGAACACCGATTTTAGTGGAAAGGAGGTGACAAGCGCGTAACTTGGAAAATCGGGCTAATGAATCGAACAATCCTATTTGCGATGATGAAAGACCAGAAGATCCGCTGACAATTAATAGCATTATCCAAATAGTAAAGAAATGCTAAGTGAAGCATAAACAGCTTGTAATGAACGAGTTGAGAGGAAATTTAGGGCGAAAAGCAATTTACCATTGCTTTTAGTTCCCGCATTTTTTGCGATTCAATTTTCCTGAAAATAATTGGCGCCAATGAGTGTCGTTTTCGTTCCACAGCCTGCTCAGGCGGGTTCCACAGTCAGAAACAGTTTTCCGAATGTCGAATGATTTTTTAATTGGGCCTTGGCACCTGCACGCCCAAATATCCACCTTCCTCGGATGTGAATAAGTTGTGAACAAGGGGTTAAAAACTCCGCAGTGGCCTTAACGTCAATGAATAAGGAATTTCCTGACCACACTAAAATCTTCAGTATGTTTTTCAGATTCACGGCACGGGAAGGTAATTCTGAACGCAAATTAGGGGGAATGCGTTGCATCGCTGACTCGAGTCCAGCAGAGAGTGGGCGATGAGCGCAGGCAATGCCTGAAATCGATGTCTTCGATCGCCAACATTGACTGCTTCAATGGTCGCTGCCGGAATCGGAGTCGCCTTCCCGGGGAACGAAACGCATGATTTCTGCGATGAACTTGAGGGGGACGTCGTCGGTGGGGCCGTTTCGGTTCTTGGCGAGAATGAGGAGCGCTTCGCCCTTACGGGATTCGTCTTCGTCTTCGTCCTTGTCCTTTTTGTCGTCTTCCTGTTTGGACCCGGCGTAGTCGGCGCGGGTGAGGAGTCCGACCATGTCGGCGTCCTGCTCGATGGAGCCGGATTCACGCAGGTCGGAAAGCATGGGGCGCTGGCCCTTGCGTTGTTCGACGGCTCGGTTGAGCTGGGCGAGAACGATGATGGGGATGTTGAGTTCCTTGGCGACGCCTTTGAGACCGGCGGAGATTTCGGCGATCTCGATCTGGCGGTTTTCCTTGGCGCGCTTGGAGCCGGAGGTCATCAGCTGGAGATAATCGATGGCGATGAGCTGGATGTTGAACTGCTTTTTGAGTCGGCGGGCCTTGGCGCGGAACTCCATGATGTCGAGGCCGGGGGTTTCATCGATGTAGAGTTTGGCCTTTTGGAGTTGGCCGCAGGCGGTGGTCACGGCGCGCATCTGTTCGCGGTTGAGCATGCCGCTTTTGAGTTTGCTCATGTTGACGCCGGCACGGGCGGCGATGAGTCGTTGCACGAGGACGGAGGCGCTCATCTCCAGGCTGAAGAAGGCAACGGGGCGGTCTTCGTTGACGGAGGCGTGTTCGACGATGTTCATCGCGAACGAGGTTTTCCCCATGGACGGACGGGCGGCGATGATGAACATCTCCCCGCCTTGCAGGCCGGCGCTGAGGTTGTCGAGTTTGGGGTAGCCGGTAGAGAGTCCGCGCAGCATTCCGGGGTTGCGCAGCAGCTCCTCAATGGCATGCATGGCTTCGTCGACATGCACGTCGAGGGTTTTGATGGCGTCGCGAGACTGGGTGTCTTCGCGGACGGCGAGGACGCGAGACTCTACTTGGTCGAGGAGATTGGGAACGTCTTCTTGGTATTCGTAGGCGGCCTGGATGCTGTCGGTGCAGGCCGTGATGATGCGGCGCAGCAGGTGCTTGTCATGCAGGATACTCTTGTAGTAGGAGTAGTGGGCTGAAGTGGGGACGAAGGAATAGAGTTCGGCGAGGGTGGCAGGGCCGCCGATTTTGTCCATCAACCCTTTGTCAATGAAGTAGGTCGACAGGGAGACGAGGTCGATGGGGCGGTTGCCATTGTTGAATTCGAGGAGGACTTCGTAGACGAGGCGGTTGGCGGGGTGGTAGAAGGCTTCGAGGGGGATGTTGACCTGGGCGTCGTTGAGGAGGTCGACGGGGTTTTGCAGAAAGCAGGAGAGAACGCCTTTTTCGGCGTCGTCGCTGCGGGGCATCGAGCGTGCGGAATCGTTGGCATTTGCCTGGTGCTGCGCAGGGCCATGAAGCTTGACTTCACCTGGATTGGTCCACGCTGTTTTGGGTGCATTGGCAGCTGGTGTCCTAGTTTCGGCGACCATGATGATTCGGGACTATAACAATTTTTTGGACATTCTCTTTAGAAATGTCAGCACGGTGGTGGTTTCATGAAACTCGAGACTGCCTTGATGAAGTTCTGAGGCAATTTCTTCGCAGAGAAAGTAGACCGGCGTGCCAGTAAGTTTGTGGATGCGGTGGGTTGCCTGACTTTGTGGCGGGAAGTGGCTCATGTTGATCTTCTTGGATTGAATCTCATGGAAATACCAGCCGAGCCATTTCCAGAAAGCCAGTTCGAAGCACTCTGAAGACCGGTAGTTTGCCGCGAACAGCAGGTCTTCGCATAACTGTTTGATTTCGGGATCGGCGATGTCGGAGACTTTGGTGCGATAGTAGGATGACATAGGGGATTTTTTAGATTGGTGAGCACAAAAAAACCTCGGAAGGAGACTTCCGAGGTCTTCGAAAATGGAAAACCTAGCTGTCGTCTTCGGAGTCGCCTTCAGCACCATCACCAGCGGTGACGGTGATTTTGAGGAAGCAGTTGATGTCGCCGTGGAGTTTGACGGGGACTTCGAAAACGCCGGTGGTTTTGATGGGTTTTTCGAGTTCGATCTGGTGACGGTCGAGCTGGATGCCTGCGGTGCTGTCGGCAACAGCCTTGGCAATGTCGCTGGTGGTGATGGAACCGAATGCCTTGCCGCCCTGGCCGGTGGCGAGGGTGAGCTTGAGTTTGAGGCGCTTGAGTTTGGTGGCGAATTTTTCGGCTTCGGCGAGTTCCTGTGCTTCACGTTCGGCGCGGACTTTTTGCAATTCGTCAAGCTGCTTGAGGTTGCGCTTGTTGGCCAAGAAGGCTTTGCCCTGGGGGACGAGGAAATTGTGAGCGTAACCGCCTCTGACTTTCACGACGTCGCCTTCGGCGCCGAGGGTGGCGATTTTCTCTTTCAGAATGATGTCTACGGTGGCCATATGATTGCGTTCTAAATGGAAATGGGGCGTGGAGAATACCCGGTGGGAATGGGATGTCAAGTGATGGATGTTAAATATCGGGAGGATCTTCGTCTCCCAGCATTCGACATCGCGTGCCCGGGGACCGAAAACCTCTCGTGCAGCTCAGTGCAGAGAAGGTTGGTTCAGCCACCAGTTACCAGTTGATCAAGGCTTTTCCTTGATGATCCACTCGAGAAAGCCTTTGCGGACGCTTTCGGGCTGGATGCTGGCGCGTTGGGCGAGGGAGGAAAGCCAGCGGTTGAGGGCCTCGCGACCCATTTCGGATCTGACCACGCGCTCAATCTGCGGACGGACTTTCTCAAGTGGCTCAAGATTGCCGGGCTGTTTGGCTTCGCAGTAGATGATCATGTAGTTGGCGCTGATCTCGACCACTTTGCTGACGCTGCCAGCTTTGAGGGTGAAGGCGACTTCGGCGAGCTCCTTGTTAAGGGAGGCGCGCTCTTGCAGGCCCCAGTCGCCGCCGTCGCTGGCGCGGCTGTCCTGGGAGTAGGTGCGGGCGAGGGTTCCGAAGTCGGAGCCGCTGACGGCTTTTTCGCGAATCTCTTCAGCAAGCTTGAGCTGGGCCTCAGGGGTGGCGGTGCTGTTGCCGATCGGGTATTTGGGGATGGTGATGGTGCTGAACTTGATGAAGTCTTTCTCGCGGAACTGGGAGTCGTTTTCGCGGTAGAATTTTTCGACCTGGGCCGGGGTTGGGGGCGGAAGGCTGCGGATTTGTCGGGAACGAAGGACGGAGATGATCATCATGTCCTGACGTTGCTGGCGAAATTTGCGCAGGGTCATGCCGTTTTTGGCGAGTTCCTGGAGAAACTTTTGGCGGTCGCCTTCGAAGTTTTCGCGAATGACGGAATTGACGTCGTCATCAATGTATTGGGCCTTGATGGTGCCGCCGAGTTTTTCGAATTCGGAGAGGACGAGCTGGCGTTCGATGAGGGTGTAGAGAGCACTTTGGCGCAGTTCCCCGAGTTTTTGATCGAGTTCGCGAGGATCACGAATGGTCATGCGCAGCAGTTGTTCCTGCGAGTTGACGGCGTCGCGAACTTCGGAACTGACGATGGGTTTGCCGTTGATGACTACTTCGACTTTGTAACTGTTCTGACCGAAGGCGCTGCTGATGGAAAAATACAGCGCGAGAAGCAATACAGGAGCCAGGGAATGGCGGGACAGGAGATTCATGGATTAGATGGTTCGAAGCAGTTGCAAGGCCTCGCGCAATAGTAGGGGGGGGGAATGCGCTGTCAATCGAGGAAACTTGCCATTGAGCAAGACGTAGCGGCCGTTGCGGGTGAGCATGAGCTTGGTTTCCTGGATTTCGACGGCGCTGAGATTGGCGCTGGCGGCGGCGAGGCGCAGGGCGGCGCAGAGGAGAAGGTGTTCCACGGCGGGAGGCGGGGGGCCGAACTGGTCGCGCCAGTCGCGCTCAAGGGTGTCGAGCTCCTTGCGGGTCATGGTTTCGCCGAGCATGCGATACGCGATGATGCGCTGGCGGGTGTCCTCAATGTAGCTGGCGGGAAGGAAGGCGGGAATGCGGTGGTCCGTGTTTTTCACGAGTTTTTGGCGGTCGGGCGGACGGTGGGCGGTCGCGGCGGTGGCGCGTTTGGTAGGGGCGGCATGATTGTCCTGGAGCCATTGGGCTTCGCTGAGACAGAGGAAGTCGATGTGAAGGCTGACTTCCATCGGCTGGGGAACGCGGCGGCCCTGAAGTTTGGCGGTGGTGGCCTTGAGCATCTGGCAATACAGGTCAAAGCCGACGGCGGCGATGTGACCGGATTGCTCGGTGCCGAGGAGGTTGCCGGCGCCGCGGATTTCGAGGTCGCGCATGGCGATTTTGAAGCCGGAGCCGAGTGCCGTGTATTGTTTGATGGCGTTGACGCGTTTGCGGGCGTCGCCGCCGGTCATGAGGTCGCGCGGGATCATGAGGTAGGCGTGGGCGCGTTCGCCGCCGCGACCAACGCGACCGCGCAACTGGTAGAGGTCGGCGAGGCCGAAGCGGTCGGCGCGGTCGATGATAATGGTGTTGGCGTTGGGGATGTCGACGCCGGATTCGATGATGGTGGTGCAGACCAGGACGTCGGCTTCGGCGTTGATGAATTTCTGCATGACGCCTTCGAGGACTTCGGCCTCCATCTGGCCGTGACCGTGGAGGATGCGTGCTTTGGGGCAGAGCTTTTGCAGTTTGGACTGCATGTTCTCGATGCTGGCGACGCGGTTGTGCAGGAAAAAGACCTGCCCGCCGCGGTCGATTTCGTGATCGATGGCTTCGCGAATGATGCGTTCGTCGTAACCGCAGATGGTGGTGTTGACGGGAGTGCGATTGGGCGGTGGGGTGTCGAGGGTGGACATGTCCCGGGCACCGAGCAGGGCGAGATAGAGGGTGCGGGGGATGGGGGTGGCGCTGAGGGTCAGAACGTCGATGAGGCGAAACAACTCCTTGAATTTTTCCTTATGTTTGACGCCGAAGCGCTGTTCTTCGTCGACAATGGCGAGGCCGAGATTTTTGAACTGGACGTCTTTGGAGATGACCCGATGGGTGCCGATGACGATATCGACGTTCCCGGCTTTGAGGGCAGCGATGGTTTCCCGGACTTTTTTGGGCGGGGTGAGACGGCTGAGCATTTCGACTCTCACGGGGTAGTCGGACATCCGCTCGCGGAAGGTTTGCCAATGTTGCTGGGCGAGGACGGTGGTGGGGACGAGGACGGCGACTTGTTTGCCGCTCATGACGGCTTTGAAGGCGGCGCGAATGGCGACCTCGGTTTTGCCAAAGCCGACATCGCCGCAGAGGAGTCGGTCCATGGGCTTTTCGAGTTCCATGTCGCGTTTGATTTCCTCGACGGCGCGGATTTGGTCGGGCGTTTCGCGGTAGACGAAGGATTGCTCGAACTCGACCTGCCACTTGGTGTCGGGAGTGTGGGCGTAGCCTTTGAGGGTTTGGCGTTCGGCGGCGATGGAGAGCATTCGCGCGGCGAATTCCTCGACGGAACGTTCGGCTTGGGCGCGGGTTTTGTTCCAGCGGGCGTCGCCGAGTTTGTTGAGTTTGGGGGCGTGGCTGCCGACGCCGACGTAGCGGGAGATGAGATGAGCCTGGGTAGGCGGGACGAAGAGTTTGGCCTGGTCGGCATAACGAATGATGATGACCTCTTCGGGAGGCGGGCCGGGGCGGATTTCGATGCCGTCGTATTTGCCGATGCCGTAGTCGGTGTGAACGACGAGGTCGCCGGGTTTGAGTTCGCGCAGGTGATCGCGGGCCTGGCGAAGGACGAGAGCTTCGTCGAGTTTGGAACCCTTGAGACGGCGATGATGCTGGTGGCGACCGAAGATTTCGGCACCGGCGAGAATGGCGAGTTTGGCTCCGGGGACGGTGAAGCCGCGATGGAGGAGGGCGAGGGGACGGTGGACGTTTTGCTGGTTGAGCCAGGGCGTTCCGATGAGTTCTTCGAAACGTTCGCGTTCGGCTTCGTTGTGGAAGTAGATGGAGATCTGCCAGCCGTCGCGGTGCCAGTCGGTGATTTGTTGGATGAAGCTGTCGCGGCGGTTTTGTTGAAGCACGAAGTCACCGGCGTTGAAGGTGCCGAGGGGGCTTTCGTAGATGGCGAGGGTGTGGTCTTCCTTGGCGGAGGTGCCTTGGGGCGTGCTGGAGATGGAAATGCGGAATGCGGAATGCGGAAGTGGGAATTGGCTGAGGTCTTCGAGGTGGATCTGGTGATCGTTGGAATGGAGGAGATCGGAAAGGGGAACGGTGGTGGTTTCGGGAACGGTGAGCAGGAGGGAGTGGCTTTGATGCCGACGGATGGAGGTCTGCGTGTGGATGTCGAAGGTGCGGATGGATTCGATGTCGTCGCCGAAGATTTCGAGTCGGAGTGGTTCTTCAGCCTGCCAGGGAAAGATGTCGATGATGTCGCCACGACGGGCGAACTGGCCGCGTTCGGCAACGACGGGGACGCGTTCGTAACCGGCGGAGTTGAGCTGAGTAAGTAGCGCTTCCGTGTCGAGGGATTCGCCGGTGGTGAGGAGCGTCTGGTGTGAGCTGAGGTCGGTGAGAGTGGGGACGTTTTCGGTGAGGGAGTCGGCGCTGATCACGATGACCTGGGCGCTGCTGTCATTGCCGGGGGTGCTGAGTTTGGTGAAGACCGTGAGGCGCTCGGCGATTAGGTCGGGATCGGTGAGCGTTTCTTTGTCGGAAGGATCGTGGGGAAGTCGGGGAAGAAACAGAGCCTGAATGCCCCAGATCGAGAGTTCGGCATGGATTTGTTCCTGAGTGCGGGCGTCCGGACAGATGATCCAGGTGCGTGTGCCGGGGCCGGGACGAACGCGGAGGGCGAGGGCGGTGGCGAATGCCCAGCCTTCGTGGGCGATGGGGGCGATGAAGGGGTGCGCGGATTTGGCGGCTTTTTTTGCCCAGGTGGCGAAGGGTTTCGCGAGCAGGACTTGCTGGACGGGATCGATCATGGAGTTTTGGTCATGAGCGAAATGGGGTGTGCAGACATCGGTCGACAGGCAAAATGCCTGTCACACCCACAGGCTGCAAGCCTGTGTCACGAAGCTTTGCGGGGGCGTGCGGTTTTGGCGGAGGCGACGCCGACGGCGGGCGCAGGGTCGGCTTTTTCTTCGACTTTGGAGATCGCAGAGCCTAGCAGGCGGGCGGCTTTCTCAGGGTCTTGATGGCAATGACGCATGGCGGCGCGGTTGAGTTCGCGGTCGAGCCAGGGCTTGAGTTCGAAGTCGGGAATGGAAGAAGCGTATTGGAGAAGGGTCTCCAGGGCATCCTGCATGCGAACCAGGGTGTTGATGGGGGTGGTGGTGCGCTGGGTGCTGCTGCCGAGGGGAACGTCGCTGGGCAGAAGGACGTCGGTATTGCAGAGGGCGCAGGCGCGAAGGATGGTGTTTTCGAGTTCTCGAACGTTGCCGGGCCAGTCGTAGGCTTCCATCATGGAGAGGGCGTCTTCGCTGAAGCGCATCTGCGGGGTGCGTTTGCGGGCGGCGATGCGTTGCAGGAAGAACTCGGCGAGGATGCGCGTGTCTTCGCGGCGTTCGCGGAGAGGGGGGAGGTGGATGCGGACAACGTTCAGGCGGTAGAACAAATCTTCGCGGAAACGGCCTGCTTTGACTTCGGCTTCGAGGTCTTTATTGGTGGCGGCGAGAATGCGGACGTCGGTGCGCAGGGTGGTGTTGCCGCCCACGCGGGAGAAGTCGCCTTGTTGAAGGACGCGGAGGAGCTTGCTCTGGACGGTGAGGGGCATGTCGCCGATTTCGTCGAGGAACAGGGTGCCGCCGTCGCATTGTTCGAAGCGGCCCATACGCTGCACGGCTGCACCGGTGAAGGCGCCCTTTTCGTGACCGAACAGTTCGCTTTCCAGAAGGTTGTCGGGAATCGCGGTAATGTTGATGGCGACAAATTCTTTCTGCGTGCGAGGGCTGAATTTGTGAATGGCACTGGCGACGAGTTCTTTGCCGCAACCGCTTTCGCCGGTGATCATGACGGCGGCGTCGGAGCGTGACACGCGACCGATCATTTTGAAAACGTCCTGCATGGCCGGGGAGCGACCGATGATGGTTTCCTGGATGCTGTCGTTGGTGACGGGATTGGTGGTGGCGAGGGCGGTTCGACGGGCGTCAATGGCGCTAAGGGCGCTTTCAACGACAGAGCGAAGGTCGTAGGGCATTTGTTCCTTGCGCAGGAAGTCGTAGGCACCAAGGCGCATGGATTCGATCACCACGGAGTTGCCAGCGACACCGCTGAACAGGAGCACCATGGCGTTAGGGTCGTTTTGGCGAAGACGTTTGAGGAGTTCAATGCCGTTGGTGCCAGGGAGGCGGGCTTCAGTGAGGACGAGGTCGGCGCGATTTTTGCTGTAAGCGGCGAGCGCGTCTTCGGCGCGTTCGAAACATTCAATGGTAACGTCTTGCGCCTTGAGGTGGGAGGCGGCCCACACGAGAAAGTCGGTGTCCGAATCCACGATGATCAATCTCGTGGGTGCGGGTTGGGAGGTGGTGGTGGGCATTGGAACAATCATCTTCTCACAAAACTGGCGGGGTGCAATGGTCTAGGCGGCTTGGGAATCTACGAATTGTCGTTTATGAGTTGAGGTTCTAGATCATACGCCGCCAAACCGGCGTTGGCGCCGGGAGAAGTCTTCGATGGCAGCGGTGAACTGCGATTCCCTGAAATCGGGCCAGAGAACGGGGGTGATGTGGATCTCGGTATAACTGAGCTGCCAGAGGAGGAAATTGGAAAGGCGCATCTCTCCGCTGGTGCGGATGAGGAGATCAGGATCGGGATAATAACGGGTGTATAAATGCTTGCTGAACATGTCGGTGTCGATCATGCCCTTGTCGAGATGGCCTTTTTCGATGCTGTCGAGCAGACTCTTGATGCCGTCGACAATCTCTTCGCGAGCGCCGTAGCTGAGCGCGAAGATGAGGGTGAGTCCAGTGTTGTTGGCGGTGGCTTCGATGGATTTGTGCAGCTGTCTCTGGCAGCTTTCGGGCAGATCGTGGAGTCGACCAATCGCCTGGAGGCGGACATTTTTCTCCAGCATTTCTTTGGTCTTTTCACGCAGAAAACGTTCAAGCATCTTCATGAGCGAATCGACTTCGCTTTTGGGGCGCTTCCAGTTCTCGGTGGAGAATGCGTAGAGCGTGAGGTATTCAACGCCGAGTTCGCCGCAGCATTTGACGGCTTCACGAACGGATTCCGCGCCGCGACGGTGACCTTCGGTGCGGGCGAGTCCACGTTCCTTGGCCCAGCGTCCGTTGCCGTCCATGATGATGGCGATGTGCTTGGGGATGGTAAGCGCTTTGGGGGTGAGGGAAGCGGTTGCGGAGGGCATCTGGCGAGGTTGGCAGCGAAAGGAGTGATCGATAATGTGGTGCGAACCTAGGGCACTCTTTGATTTGGCGATTCTGCCCAAGGAACGCAATGCTTTTTTGACAGCGGACAGTCATTTTGTGAATGAAATGGATTAGTCGGAGATTTTTTGGTCGCCAGCATTGCCAAATCATGCCGCTGTGGCTGAGGGCAGGTGCGTCGTTGAAGTGGCATTGATTCGAGGGCGCGTCGCAAAATTGAGAATATTTGTGTTTTATTGAACATTTTAAAAAAAGTGCTTGAAGGGGCCTTAATAGTTGGATAGCCTTGAATATCAGGGCGAAAGTTTTGGGTGTAATAATGGCAGTTTTTATGGTTATTGTAAAAAACACCTTGAAATTTAACTGGTGAGTATTTAAAGTTTGTAATTATTAGAATATCAGGTTTTCAGAACATCAACCAATACTCCTATGTCATCATCCAATACACTCCCCTCCCAGCATCTCAGTGATCCGGCTCAAGTGGCGGATTTCATTTTGTTTAGTCAGCGCGAGTTCCTGCTGAATCTTTCCAAGGATCTCAGTCGGGGGAACATCTCCTTCGCCCAGTTTTATTTGATGGGCTATCTGAGCACTTCAGGGGAGCTTACCATGACCGACATCGCCCGCAAAATGGGACACAGCACGGCAGCTGCCACGGGTTTGGTTGATCGTTTGGAAAAGTTGGGTTACGTCGAGCGCATGCACGCGGAAGATGATCGCCGCAAAGTTCTGGTGAAGATCACCGAGCAGGGCACGGATTTGGTGGCCAAGCTGCGCGGGGCGTTGCAGGACCGGGTGGCGGAAGCCATGAGCGGAAATGGTTCCGAAGTCACTGGGTTGGTCGGGCTGGCGAGCTAAGATTGAGGTTGGGAATGCGGATGGGTTTTTGATATTGATATATAAAAGCCGGTGAACTTCACCGGCTTTTTTGTTTGGAAAGTGAAACTGGAAGGCTCGTCCTGAGCCTTGTTGTGGGAATGAATGAAAGGCTCGGGACGAGCCTTCTACTTTGACTAAAACCGGATGGTGGCGCTGATGCTGATGTTGTGATTCGGGTCGTTGCGACCGAGGTCGACATTGTAGTAAAGGTTGGCGTAGAACCTCGGGCCGACCTGCAAACCGAGTCCTGCACCGATGAAGAGGGCGTCTTTGTCGTCTCGTTCGCTCTCGAAGTTGAAGTTGGGTCCGTCTCCGCCATTGAGGCCGGCGTTGAGGCTGTCGCCGTCGAGGAACTCGTGCTGCCAGAAGGCGCGCAGTTCGGGGATGATGGCGACGCGGTCGGTGGCCTGGATGGTGTAGGCAACGCGGGCTCCGAGATGACTGCGTAAGCTGTCGGATTCGGGGTCGTTCAAACGCAGATTGAGGCTGTCGGCTCCGGTCTCGGTGAAGCTGTCGAGGGAGACTTTGCTGTATTGGACGCTGGCCTGCGGACCGAAGGTCCAGTTGCCGCGACGGAAATCGTAACCGCCGCCGAGCAGGGCGAAGAACTCGTGCCCGTCGGGTTCGCTGCTGGCGCTGCGGTTGAGCGTGGCGAACTGGATGGGGCGGTTGATGTCATGGTCGACGGTGCCGATCCCGAGGGCGGTGTTGAGATAAAAATTGCCGATGTCGACGGTGGCGTAGGCACCGAAGAGGATGCGTTCGAGGTCGATCTCGCCGCCGTTGTCGTAGTCGCCCCAACCTTCGCTGTAACCGGCGAAGATGCCGAGGGCGAAGTGGTCGGAGAGGGCGTAGTCGGCTCCGGCGATGAAGGTGCCGGACTCGAAGTTTTCACCGGGGGCGAGGGAGAGGCCGCCGCTGCTGAACAGGCCGCTGCCTTGAAACCAGGTGGACCAGCGGTAATCGTCGGATTCCGGCTGGATTTGGGGGGCGGCGATGGCCTTGACGGATTTGGTGGATTTTCCGCCTTTGGCGGAGGATTCTGAAACTGCGGGTGGGAATGTCTGCGATCCTCTTTGACTGATGCGTCTTGCGCTCAATTGTTGATGGAGGAGCTGGCCCTGGCTGTGGGAGAGTTCGATGGCGGTGCTGAGGGCGGCGTCGTGGAAGCCAGGCATGATGGCCTCGAAGGCTTGCGGGTATTGGTCTTCGCGCAGGAGGTCGAGGGCGAGGGTGACGGCGCCGATGTCGCCGGATTCGATGCCGATCCAGTTGTCCAGGGCGGCGGCAACGCGGGTTTGATTGGGAGTTTCTGCAACTGCGGTATAGCTGGCAGGAGCGATGAGGAGGACGCCGGTGTTGCCGAGGTTGAGGAAACGTCCGCGGATGACATCAGAGTCGGGGACTTCGATGGTGTCGAAGGTGCCGGTGATGCGTCCGGCGCGAAGGAAAGGAATTCGGTCGCCGAATTTGGCTTGGTAACCCAGGGAAGCGATTTCAAGGGTGCCGTCGAGAACCGCGGTGCCGCTGACGACGAGAACATCGTGGTTGTTGACGCTGCCGACTTCGATTTGCAAGGTGCCCTGGCGGGTTTGGGTGTAGTTGCCGAGGATGGTGAGCAGTCCGATGGAATTGCCAGGAGCGACGGTGCCGCCGTTGAGCACGTTGCCGATGACGGTGCCATTGCCCATCAAGGTGCCACCGCCGAGGACATGGAGAAGCGGCGTTTGGAGCGTGCCGTTGAGGGCGAGAATGCCTCCTGAGATGGTCGATTTGCCGGTGATCGAGCTGAAGCCGGTGAGGATGACTTTTCCGCCCTGGAAATCGGCGGTGAGGAAGTTGGTAAAGGAATCTGCGTAAACGAAGGTGCCGCCTGAGGCGTTGATGATGAGGGCATTGGTGCCGCCGCCGCCGCTGACGTCGCCGACGATGGAAGCTTGGGGTCCGAGGACGCGAAGAGTGTCATTGCCAGTGCCGAGGTCGATGGCTTTGCCGTTTTCGCTGATGATGGCACCGCGATTGATGACGAGGTCGTCCCCGCCACCAGTTTGCAGGGTCGCTTCGAGTCCGGCTCCGCGGATGGTGCCGGTGCTGTTGTTTTCGATGAGGTCGCTGAAGGTGCCGATGATTTTCACGCCGAAACCGCTCTTGCCATGGATGAGACCGCTGTTGTTGATGATGGTTGAGGCGAAGGCGCTGCCGTCGTTGGAGTCGTCGACCAGAATGCCGTTGCCGACGGAGCTGTTGCCGGCGTTGTTTTCGCCGCTGATGACGGCTCCGATGTGGTTGATGATGGTGCCGCCGCCGATGGAGATGCCTTCGGAGTTGTTGAGGGAACCGTCGTTGAGTCCGCCGGCATTGATGCCCTGGATGACGCCGTAGTTTTGGAGATTGACGAGGCCATCGACATCCACGCCATCGCCGTCGCCGACGTCGTAGACGGTGAAGTCAAAGATGCCGGTGATGGTGCCGTAGTTGGTGATGTTGGCGAAGGAGGTGCTTTCGTCGATGTTGATGCCGGAGCCGTTGACGCCGGTGATGTTGCCGTCCTCGTAGTTGGTGACGGAGATGGTGAATCCGGAGCCGCCGTCTTCGCCGGTGATGCCATGGCGTCCGGTGATGGTGTTATAATTGAAGACCTGCACGCCGGTGCGGGTCTGGGCGTCGATGCCGTCGCTGCCGGAGACGACGTTGAGTCCGTCCTCAACTTCTACAACAGGGATGGCGCTGATGGTGCCCCAGTTGTTGATGATGCCGTTGGTGCCGGGACGGACGGAGTCGGCGGCGTTGGCGATGATGAGGCCCCAGTTGTTGACGATGTTGGTGCCGGTGGTGATGGCGTTGAAGTCGAGGGCTTGGGAGCCGCCAGCGCTGGCATTGAGGGACCGGATGATGCCGTAGTTGTCGAGGGTGATGTTGCTGTCAGAGCGGTTGATGCGGATGGTGTCGCCATCGGCAGACTGGATGACGCCGGTGGCGAAGTTCGTGATGAGGCGGGTGCCGGAGTTGCCGCCGCCGGTGTTGTCGATGGTGCGTCCGGTGCCGGTTTGCAGGATTTCGCCACTGTTGGTGATGATGGCGGTGCCGGTGCCGGTGATGCCGATGGTGGTGGTGCCGCCGCCTACCGAGAGGGTGGCGTCTTCTTCCACGTTACCGGTTTGTCCGCCGCTGACGGTCTTGGCGGTGTTGTCCGTGGTGTTGGCGGGGGCGTTGAAGTCGGCGGCGGTGATGGGGGCGTTCGGGGGGATGAGAGCCAGCGTGAGGAAGCCGGTGAGTAGTTGGATGCGCTTCATGGAGGTAGGACGGTTGATAAGCGCTGTTCATAGGCGAACGGGATGGCGTGATGAAGGGGCGGTGAGTGACAATTTTGTTGATTGGACCGGGTGATAGCAATTGAGGAGAGAGGTGGCGGTTTTTTTACCTCGAGTGTATTGAGATTGGTCGAGGCTGTGGAAGTATGTGGCAATATGGCTGATGAAGGAGTTCGAGAGCTTTGCATGTCGTTTGCTGGCTTGTCTGCGTTGGAGCGGTTTGTGCATACGTTTACCTTGAGGCATCCGACGGTGGATGTGCAGGCGGACCGTGCGGAGGTGCTCCGTCGGCTCGGGGGCTGGCATGCGGACGTGGTGGCGAGCCTGGGGTTTGAGCTGGAGCAGGTGGCTTCAGCGGAGCAGGTGCATGGCAACCAGGTGGCGGTGGTGCGGTCGGGAACGACGGAGCCGGTGCCAGGGGCGGACGGATTGGTCTGTGGCGAAGCTGGGGTGTTGGTGGGGATTTATGTGGCGGATTGTTGTGCGGTTTATGCGGTGGATCCGGTAACGGGGGCGTTTGGAGTGGCGCACGCAGGGCGCAAGGGGGCGGAGTCGGGCATCACGACGGTGATGATCGAGACGATGAAGCGGGAGTTTGGGGTGCTGCCCGAGAATTTGACGGTGCAGCTTTCGCCGTGCATTCGACCGCCGGTGTTTGAGATCGATTTTGCGAAGTTGATCCGGGATCAGGCCGCGAATGCGGGAGTGCCGGAGGAGCGGATTTTTGATGAGGGGATCAGCACGGCTTCGGATTTGGAACGGTATTATTCGTATCGGGTGGAGAAAGGCAAAACGGGGCGGATGTTTGCGTTGTTGGGACGAAGACAGGATTGAGCGGTGTTTGATTCGTCGCTCCTTCATGAGGAATACCTTGAGAAGCAATGGAGATGGAGCAGCAGGAGGGGGCGCAGTTGCAATGCGACGATGCCAGCCTTGGGAGAGGCTGGAGATTTCGCCAGCATGCACTACGCGCACCATCAAGACGAATCGCTTCAACGGGGCCGCGCTCGGGAGAGCGCGGAGATCCGGCGCAGCCTACCAATCGCGCATCGCTAAACTCCTCGCTTCAACGGGGCCGCGCTCGGGAGAGCGCGGAGATATGGTCGACTGTGGCGGCTTATCGTGCCTATGTGGAGCTTCAACGGGGCCGCGCTCGGGAGAGCGCGGAGATCCCGGCACGAAGCCACCGGAGCAGTCGGGAATCGGACGCTTCAACGGGGCCGCGCTCGGGAGAGCGCGGAGATCCCACATCGCCTGATTCTCCGCCGTCACCCCCAGCCGCTTCAACGGGGCCGCGCTCGGGAGAGCGCGGAGATGGCAGAAAACCACGCGCTCAAGGCGGAATTGCAACGCTTCAACGGGGCCGCGCTCGGGAGAGCGCGGAGATACGGCCAGACCGAGGGAGTAGAGGCCGATGAATTTTGCTTCAACGGGGCCGCGCTCGGGAGAGCGCGGAGATGGTCCACGAAACATCGCGGTGACGAACATCGCCGCCGTGCTTCAACGGGGCCGCGCTCGGGAGAGCGCGGAGATCTGGCGGCTCGCTGTCTTGCGGTGGGTTTGGCACCAGCTTCAACGGGGCCGCGCTCGGGAGAGCGCGGAGATTCAACAACGCTCACATCATCACCATGCCCATTCACGCTTCAACGGGGCCGCGCTCGGGAGAGCGCGGAGATCCCTCCGAAGTCTGGCACGCTCACACCCACAAGCTCACGCTTCAACGGGGCCGCGCTCGGGAGAGCGCGGAGATGAAGGTCTGCCCACACTCGCGGCACTTCACAACGTTGCTTCAACGGGGCCGCGCTCGGGAGAGCGCGGAGATTTCGGCAACTTGACCTCTTTTTGTTTCGGAGGCTTGCTTCAACGGGGCCGCGCTCGGGAGAGCGCGGAGATTCACAATGGAATTCTCGATAGGGACGCAGAAGTTTAGCTTCAACGGGGCCGCGCTCGGGAGAGCGCGGAGATGTGCCTGCATCTGTGCGGGAAGGGGGGCTGGAGAAATGCTTCAACGGGGCCGCGCTCGGGAGAGCGCGGAGATACGAAATTCAAGGTGAAAACGTGGTCGCACGTTGTGTGCTTCAACGGGGCCGCGCTCGGGAGAGCGCGGAGATGGCTTTGCGCTGGCTATCTTCCTCAACACGTCATTCTGCTTCAACGGGGCCGCGCTCGGGAGAGCGCGGAGATCGAAGGCATGGTTTCCAAATACCTGAACAATCGCTTCGCTTCAACGGGGCCGCGC
This sequence comes from Phragmitibacter flavus, assembly GCF_005780165.1. Lineage (NCBI taxonomy): Bacteria > Pseudomonadati > Verrucomicrobiota > Verrucomicrobiia > Verrucomicrobiales > Verrucomicrobiaceae > Phragmitibacter > Phragmitibacter flavus. The sequence continues at coordinate 63,526 of NZ_VAUV01000019.1, forward strand.
TCGGGAGAGCGCGGAGATCGAGGGCTTTTTTCAAGTCCTCAGCCCGCTTTTTGGCTTCAACGGGGCCGCGCTCGGGAGAGCGCGGAGATTGCTTATGTGGGGCCGGTGGGGATGGGGAATGGGACGCTTCAACGGGGCCGCGCTCGGGAGAGCGCGGAGATCAGGCAGAAACAACCAAGGAACGGTCAAATGGCGCAGCTTCAACGGGGCCGCGCTCGGGAGAGCGCGGAGATGTTGGCGCAACGCTTTGAGATTCCTTTCGGCACGATGCTTCAACGGGGCCGCGCTCGGGAGAGCGCGGAGATGGGCGGGAGCCATGCATGTCGATTGCTACAAAAACGCTTCAACGGGGCCGCGCTCGGGAGAGCGCGGAGATACGGCAGCCTTGACCGCCTTCTGGGTAACAGGGCCGGGCTTCAACGGGGCCGCGCTCGGGAGAGCGCGGAGATAAATTTCAAGTCTTTGAGGATGGCGGCTTTCATGGGGCTTCAACGGGGCCGCGCTCGGGAGAGCGCGGAGATGACAATGTCGCGCTCAAGCCAGGTCGTGAAGGTTTGCGCTTCAACGGGGCCGCGCTCGGGAGAGCGCGGAGATGTGCTTATGGGGCTGACCCATGGGATTCATTCTATACGCTTCAACGGGGCCGCGCTCGGGAGAGCGCGGAGATCACCGCACCGCGCCAGCCCATTCCCCTCCATCAAGGTAGCTTCAACGGGGCCGCGCTCGGGAGAGCGCGGAGATTCCGCCTCCGCCTTGGACAACTTGCTTGGCATGCTTGGCTTCAACGGGGCCGCGCTCGGGAGAGCGCGGAGATTTCAGGGCGGTCGTGTTTGGGGAACACCTTGTCAGCGCTTCAACGGGGCCGCGCTCGGGAGAGCGCGGAGATCTGCTCAACGGGTGAATGATTATGGCAATTCAACCGCTTCAACGGGGCCGCGCTCGGGAGAGCGCGGAGATGTGGGGTTCCTGGTCAACCTCCTCCGCCCCGCACTCCGCTTCAACGGGGCCGCGCTCGGGAGAGCGCGGAGATCCGGCCGATCATTGGCTATTATGCGAACGAGCAGGGCTTCAACGGGGCCGCGCTCGGGAGAGCGCGGAGATTATGACCCAGAACCACCTCCCGTCCGCGACCATCAAGCTTCAACGGGGCCGCGCTCGGGAGAGCGCGGAGATGTAGACCCGGAACATGCCGCTGCTCGTCATGGTGACGCTTCAACGGGGCCGCGCTCGGGAGAGCGCGGAGATTCACCGCCGCATACTTATCATCGCCAACCACCTCCTTGCTTCAACGGGGCCGCGCTCGGGAGAGCGCGGAGATACAAGCCGCTGGGCGACGTGGAAGGGCTTTGATTACGGCTTCAACGGGGCCGCGCTCGGGAGAGCGCGGAGATAACAAACACAGCCTCTTCATTCGTCAGTGAGTCCATGCTTCAACGGGGCCGCGCTCGGGAGAGCGCGGAGATTCGAACTGATTAACCTTCAAGCTCAAATCACCAACCTCGCTTCAACGGGGCCGCGCTCGGGAGAGCGCGGAGATGCTTTTCTGATTCGCGTTTCATGCGCCCTCCACTTTGCTTCAACGGGGCCGCGCTCGGGAGAGCGCGGAGATCGCCCAATTAGGATCAAGAGGCCGCTCTCTTGCCCGGCTTCAACGGGGCCGCGCTCGGGAGAGCGCGGAGATTCTTGGTTTCAGCGAGACCGACGGCATTTATCGTATAGCTTCAACGGGGCCGCGCTCGGGAGAGCGCGGAGATACCGAGGCAGCAAAACTTAACCTCGTCGATGAGGTGACGCTTCAACGGGGCCGCGCTCGGGAGAGCGCGGAGATGCATCCAAATTTTGGAGAGCCTTACAACTACCGCATGCTTCAACGGGGCCGCGCTCGGGAGAGCGCGGAGATCTTTCAGTAACGCGCCTGCCGCATCGACCATGATCAGGCTTCAACGGGGCCGCGCTCGGGAGAGCGCGGAGATCGGAACCATCTATGACGGAGCGGGATCAACAGCCAGGCTTCAACGGGGCCGCGCTCGGGAGAGCGCGGAGATCCCTCACCGCATCGCTCGCCAACTTCGCGGACGACATGCTTCAACGGGGCCGCGCTCGGGAGAGCGCGGAGATATGCTCGCAAAGTTGGGTCAGATCCAGCCGTTGACAAAGCTTCAACGGGGCCGCGCTCGGGAGAGCGCGGAGATGCGCCGGAATCTCTACCGCCATGAAGGGCTTTCGATTGCTTCAACGGGGCCGCGCTCGGGAGAGCGCGGAGATTCCCCATGCCCTGATCGACCACCAGAAGCACGTCCCCTGCTTCAACGGGGCCGCGCTCGGGAGAGCGCGGAGATGTTCGAGCCTCCGAGCGTGAAGACCTCGGCGGCGGAGCTTCAACGGGGCCGCGCTCGGGAGAGCGCGGAGATTGCAAAAGCTCACGCTCCTCTTCGGTCAATGATTGGCTTCAACGGGGCCGCGCTCGGGAGAGCGCGGAGATGAGCGCGAGCGTGAATTGCAAGCCGCCAAAGCCATCAGCTTCAACGGGGCCGCGCTCGGGAGAGCGCGGAGATTTGGCTTCCGTAAAAGAGGCCTTGAGCAAATTTTGGTTGCTTCAACGGGGCCGCGCTCGGGAGAGCGCGGAGATGTCTCCGCTCACTTTTGGGCGGCATATTCATTGTTTGCTTCAACGGGGCCGCGCTCGGGAGAGCGCGGAGATCGTAGTATTCGGTCAGCCCGCGATCATGCTTCACTGGCTTCAACGGGGCCGCGCTCGGGAGAGCGCGGAGATATTGTTGGGCGCAACAATAATATGCAAAATAATGCAGCTTCAACGGGGCCGCGCTCGGGAGAGCGCGGAGATTTTGCGCGCTCAGACGGCGGGACTTCGTGCCATTCGACGCTTCAACGGGGCCGCGCTCGGGAGAGCGCGGAGATTGTTTTGCTCGCCACTGATGATTCACCCGGCAGCGCGTGGCTTCAACGGGGCCGCGCTCGGGAGAGCGCGGAGATGGCGGCGCCATGGACGCCCTCACTATTCGGCGGCGTGCTTCAACGGGGCCGCGCTCGGGAGAGCGCGGAGATGTTGCTTTTAAAAGCGAACAAGAAAACTATGAAAATGGCTTCAACGGGGCCGCGCTCGGGAGAGCGCGGAGATATGTCAGCATTGCGACTCACCGCCGGGAACAACATGCTTCAACGGGGCCGCGCTCGGGAGAGCGCGGAGATAGCGTCCGATTTTCGCCGCGATGAAACTGGTCGAAAAGGCTTCAACGGGGCCGCGCTCGGGAGAGCGCGGAGATCACATTCACGGACGAGCAAAAGCTTGCCATAGCAGGCTTCAACGGGGCCGCGCTCGGGAGAGCGCGGAGATCACGGCAAAAGCACGTTCCTTCGATTCCTCGTTATGCTTCAACGGGGCCGCGCTCGGGAGAGCGCGGAGATGCAGGCGGCTGATGCCAAGGACGTGGCCACGCAGTTGCTTCAACGGGGCCGCGCTCGGGAGAGCGCGGAGATAGAGAATGCGCTCTCGACGATCCGCGAGAAAATAGCGCTTCAACGGGGCCGCGCTCGGGAGAGCGCGGAGATAGCGTCATTTTCGCCGTCAAACAAGATAGCGCTCCGCTTCAACGGGGCCGCGCTCGGGAGAGCGCGGAGATCCCTCCAACGCATGAGCGCCTACGGCCTGCCGATTGAGCTTCAACGGGGCCGCGCTCGGGAGAGCGCGGAGATTCAGGTAGGCCGCGACATGGCGGGGAAGTTTGGTTTGGCTTCAACGGGGCCGCGCTCGGGAGAGCGCGGAGATATAGCCGCCGCCTACTATCCGCACTACAAGGGCATCCTGCTTCAACGGGGCCGCGCTCGGGAGAGCGCGGAGATGCATCATCATGGCGGAGAAGGCGACCACCGAGAAGTGGCTTCAACGGGGCCGCGCTCGGGAGAGCGCGGAGATCTATTGATTCCCTCCGTTCATTTGCCCAAGCCTCTCGCTTCAACGGGGCCGCGCTCGGGAGAGCGCGGAGATATCATCCTCCTAACCCTCCACCGCGCCCGAACCGTCGCTTCAACGGGGCCGCGCTCGGGAGAGCGCGGAGATTTACAGTCTCGTCGTTGAACAAATCGCCCGCATCACCGCTTCAACGGGGCCGCGCTCGGGAGAGCGCGGAGATTCCCGATCACGCTCACCGACGCGCTCGTTGACACCGGCTTCAACGGGGCCGCGCTCGGGAGAGCGCGGAGATCAAAGCCCCCAACGCTATGGCGGCGCATCTTTGGCCCGCTTCAACGGGGCCGCGCTCGGGAGAGCGCGGAGATTTCCCCGTCGTGGCATTGATGCTCAATCCTGCCGGCGCTTCAACGGGGCCGCGCTCGGGAGAGCGCGGAGATAGCAGGCACCCAACCGCTTGCAATCGAATGACTTGAAGTCGGGATTGCGAGGGGTGGGACGAATGCTTTGAGGAATGGGCATGAGAGACGCAGGGGATCATCGGAAACGATTGATCCTCAAGACGCGAGAGGCTTGGCACCCCTGATGGGGCACCTGGGTGCTCGCGGCGGAATGTTTAAGAAATGTCAAAGAACGAGCCGACCGGAAAGGAGTTTGATCTACGCGGTGCATTTACACCACATAACAGGGGGCGTCAAAGTGGGTGTAGGGTTTGCCTAGGGCGCTGATCACGCGATCACCACGACCTTCGGCGGGTCCCAACGAAACAAATAAAACCTGATCCTCGGTGGATTTGATCAGCGATTTTAACTCGACTTCCATGCGGGTGCGCTCTCGGGGACTCAGGTCGCATTCGAAAATGGAATATTGCAGGTGGTTGCCGTAGTTCTTGCAGAGCTTGAAGACTTTCTTCAATCGCTTGTCGTTGGCGATGTCGTAGCACACCAGATAGGTGACGCGTGAACTGAGGTTGATATCGCGGGCGGACATGATGCGGGGAAGGGGAAAAATCAACGGGTCATCATGGGGACGTATTCGGGAATTTCGCCGGTGAGATAGCGGGCGAGCATGCGGGCTTGTAACTCTATGATGCGTCGATAACTGGCTTTGTAGTCGAAGATAGGATGGGTGATGAGGCTGTTGATGCGCTGCTCGTAGGCTTGAAAAAAGGCTTTGCGTCCGTGTTGGGTGAGATTGATGGCGTCGCCGGCGCGGACAAAATGGGCGGGGGTGATCATGCGGTTGTTGATGGCGGTGAGCACAGCGCTTTCGGCGATGAGGGGTCGGAATTCTTCCATGAGGTCGAGGGCGAGGGCGGGTCGGCCATGACGGGGTTGATGGTAGAAGCCGATGTAAGGATCGTATCCCACGGCGAGGGCGGCGAGGGTGCAGTCTTTGGCCAGAATGCTGTAGGCGAAGGAGAGCAGGGCGTTGACAGGATCGGCAGGGGGACGTCGGCTGCGTTTGTTGAAGTCGAAGGTGAAAGATGGGTCGATGTCGGAGTTGTTTTCGCTGTTGGCCGTGGATGCTTGAGGTTCGAGTCCGGGGAGTTCGTCGTCGTCGGGATTGACTTTGATGAGGCCGGCGAAGTTTTGAAAATACAGGTTGGCGGCGGCGCCTTCGATGCCGAGGAGTTCGGCGATGGAGCGGGCGGCGAGGGCGTCGCTGGCAGCGCGTTTGAGTTTCAAGCTGACGCCGTCGGGGAGGCTGACGTGGTTGCGCATCAGCTGGGTGCGATGGTTGCGGATTTTTCCGTGAACAAATCGTTGGGCGAGGGCGAGGCAACGTCGAGGGTCCTGGGCGGTATTGAATTGTTCGATGCGGGTGAAGACATTTTTCAGTCCATGACCGCGGGTGATGCCGTAGAACCAGCCGCTCTGGCTGAAGTAAGCGACGGGGATTTCGGCTTCGCAAAGGGTTTGGATGGCTTGGGTGGTGATCTGGATGTTGCCGAACAGGGCGAGATGGCTGAGGTCTTTAAGACGGAACTCGCCTTTGGTGGCGGTCTCTTCTTTGACGATGAGAACTTCACCGCGTTGGGTGACCCTGGCACCCTGGGTGTTGAGATAAAGGGCGCGTTCGTCATCGCGGGCGGCGATGAGTCGACGTGGTGAAAGTTGGGTGGCTGTGGATGTGGTTGAAGATGTGAGCGTGGGTGAGAGCCGATTTTTCGAGAAGGAGTTGCGGTCGAGGTGGGGCGACGCTTCGGACCAGCGTTGCATGAAGCGGGTTTCGTCGGGTAGGCAGACGGGGGCGAGGGAGCAACGGACGCACTTGGGGCTGTTGAGCAGGGGTTCGGGTTTGACGGGCGAGGCGGCGACCTGGCGGGCTTGTTCGATATGGTTGATGATCCATTGCTCAAGCTCGGGGGTCATCTGCAAGGGCACACGCTGGCGGGTTTCCTTGTAATAAATGACGCCCTGATCGCAATGGTAGTGGTTGTCGCGCAGGATAAGAATTTGCAGGCCGAGCTGCATTTTGTCGGCGTCCCATAGTTGCACTCCGTTTTCTCCGATGCGGGGCGAGCCGACTTTGTAATCGACGGGGGTGACGCTTTGAACGTGGGTCTGGGTTTGGGTTTGGCTTTGGTTTTTTGATGAGGGCGGATCTGGAGTGGCGAAAAGATCGAGTTCGGGAGTAGTGGCTTTGGTTTTGGATTTGCCTGAGCTCGGGGGCAAGGACGCAGATGCAGGAACGGAGATGGTGGCGAGCTGGACTTCGACGAGGTCCATTTTGGCGAGGACACCGAGGCGGTCAGAGCCGAGGGTGGCCGAGCGGGAATGGATGGTGTCGGTCTGGACCGCGGTTGGTGTTGTGGAGGCTTCTTGTTCTTGTTCTTGTTCCGCTTCCGCTGAGGCCGGTGATGCTGGCGCAGAGGCGGCACTGTCTTTGACGCTTGGCATCGCTGAAGGCAGATCGCCGCGACCTTTGTCGACCTTTTTGTGGATGGCGCTGCCTCGTTCGGTGTCGATGCTTTCGACGAAGACATTGTCGACGAATTCGTAGTAGAAGAGGCGTGGGCAATAGACAAATTCATTGAGCATCCGTGCCGGGATGGGATCGGTGAAGACGGCGGAGGTTCGATTGGGGTCGACCGCTGAGGGATTGGCTTCGAGACGTTCGAAGAGGGGCAGCTCGGGGTGGTCGAGCGGGATGGGAATCGGATCGTAGAGGAATTCGGGCGGGTGCCAAAGATCCGGACGATGCGGATACATCGCACGGGCGGTCCGGTAGTCGAGGGCCATGTCGAAGTCGCTCATGGTGAAAAGTTTGTTCGAGCGACTATGGTGCCAGAGGGTTGGGATTTCGTAAAGCTAAAGAGAAAAATTCGCGTTTGGGAGTTCTTGGTTCTTGGTTCTTGGTTCTTGGTTCTTGGTTCTTGGTTTGGCGGAAGCCGGAAGTGGATTACACGTCCTCCTCATCATAATTGGGATATTGGGTCGGTGGGGTGCCTTGGGTGGTGAGCACGGAACGGAATCGACGTTTTTTCTCGGACGGTTTCACGGCCTTGCAGGTGACGAGGAAATGCCAGTCGTCGCCGTAATCGAAGTGAAAGATCATTTTTCGTTTCGGTTTGAAAACGGTTGAGACAAGGGTGTTTTGCACGCCTGGATCGTTGTAGTCGGGATCGTCGCCCATGTCAGCAAAGAGGGTGTAACGTTCCTTGCTCCGGTAAGGATTTTTCAGGTTGTCACAGAATTCAAACGAGTGATCGAAGTCGAATCCGATGGTCTTGATGATGTATTCTGCCAAGTCGTAGAGCGACCATTCTCCGCCAAGCACGATGTCAGCCGAGTAATCGCCGTGTTGAATGGTGAAGTGGTGTTGGTTCATGGAATTGATGAGTGTTGGTCGGCCGGGACAAAGAGACCGAGGCCGAAGTGGGAGCTGTGGCCAATTGCTATTGGACCGGAAATGCTAATAGGAAAGGTCAGGCGCAAGGCGTATCCGAAATCCTCCGGCGGACGTGCTCCCTTGCGGCGTGCGCGAACGAAATGGCGAAAGCCTATGCTTTCTTCGCGCAAAATTTCAATGGATTTCGGCGAGGGGAGACTGCGGCTGGTCAGTTCTTCAGTTATCTGTCCCTCAATTGTGTTGCGTCCGTTTTTCTTTGGATGGCGAGGGAGCAGAAATGGTGTTAGTGACTGCCAGACTTTGGCTTCGCCTAGTATGTGGTTGAGAGCGGGAATTTTTTTGAATTCTTCGCGGGTGCCGCTTCCCGCAAAGCGCACCTCCACTTCGCCGACGCCGCCTTTCATATAGGTTTTGCGCAGTGAGCGCAGAACGTTTTGAGAACTCTCGGAAAGACCGCCGGGAGTCCAGATGAGGATGTGATCGAGATGATTGTCCGCATTCAACAGTGTGAGCGGAAGAATGTGCGCGTGGCGATGTCCGATGGTGGGTTTACGCACTGCGTCCAAGCCGATGAGTTCGGAGACTGTGTCCGTGTGATTTGCTAGTTTTTGAACTTTAGAGGTAATGGCTTGGTGAAGGAGTTCGGCTTGTGGTAGAGTGCGTTCTCGTAACGGCATGGGAGAACGGCTGCGGGCGGATGAGGAAAGCGCGAGTAATACGAAGGGAACAGTCGGTCTAGCGGGTCGATTTGCTTTCGGCGTTGGCGCGATGGAAATCGCGCTGGCAGAAGGGTGGTCGTAGATGACAAGGCGAGAGCCGGGCGGTGCTGACCAGCCGTGCTTTTGCAGCCATGAAGTTTCAACCTGAAGGGCACAAAATAGAGATGGAGCCGGGGCTAGTTTTTTGTTCTTCGGTTTTGGTAGAGAGTTTACCCATTCAGAGTAGATGGGGGAGGAGACCGGCGCGATAAGAGGTATTTGGTCACAATGCGAGGGTAATGGTGTGCTGTCATCATGCGGAATGGTCCATCCATCGGCAAGAGATGAGGTGAAAGTTGGCACTTGTATGCTCTCACATTCAGTCCACGATTCGGCGCGACCAAGATAGGAGAGACGAACGGCGAGTGAGTCGAAAAGCGATTGTTCTTCCTGTGTTAATTCGACGGGCCAGTGAACCAGCATGGGCTCGTGGTCCGAGCCCAAGACCGCGCGTGAATCAAGCACGAGTGTTGGGTTCGAGTTGGTAGGCATGTAGTGCCGCGTGTGCGCTCCAGTGGCTGGTGGAAGCTTGTATGAGGGGAGGGCGGTGGCGAGGTGTTCGATAAGTGACTTGGCTAAAGGAGGTGGCGTGCCATCCAGCCACTCGGGTAGCTTGGCGTAACCTGTGGCGATGAGGGCGCGGAGGAGTCGCCACGGCGAGGGAGGCCACTCGACCGCGCCTTCGTTCTGGGCTTTGTCCCAGGGAGTGGCGTGGTAGTGCCCGCCGATGAAACGGATGGAAAGTGTGGGCATGTTGTTGTTTTCGGTTATTGCTCGTCGGAGTTCCCTACCTGCAGTTCGGCATCCTCGTCTTCGCCTTTGCCCTTGGTTAGTTCGTCTTCGTATTTGACGGTTGTTTGCTTGAGAGCGGTTTTGTTGGCGGCAATGGACGCTTTCAATTCTGTCTTCAGATCTTTGAGCGATGGGAGGCTGAACCCTTCGGGACGGACGGCAGTGATTTCGGAAACTTGGGGTTCCAAGTCGCATGAGGTGCGGAGGCGCAACGCTCCAGATAGGAGTGCCCGCACTTTGTAGAGTGCTAGAACCAGAAGCAGGTGAGTGGCTTTTTCATCAAGACCGTAACCACGAATCTGATCAAGGTCGAGATTGACGTAGAGCGTAATGGTTTGCGCCGTGTATTCATCACGTGAGAAAGGCACGTTTCCGAAGCCGGCTCCGGTGTCCCCTTGGGGATTCACATGATCGTTTTTCACTCCACCGGATGCGGCAACTTTGCTGCCGTCAGCCTCAATGAACGCTGAGAGCGCACGGGCGATGCGGAGGCGTCCTCCGGCGAGAGTTTCTTTCCCTTGCTTGGCTGCGAGAAATACGCCGTGAATGAGTGCGTTGGCGTCATATTCAAAGAGCGTTTGGGCTAGGAGTCGCCGGTTGATTGGTCCTTCGGCTAGGCCGCCAAGTGCGTCTTTAAATTCATCGAACAAGGTCTTGTTATCTATTTTACCTGCGAGCAGGTAAGGCGAATTAATTCGATGGGATTCTAGGATTGATGAGGTGAGGAATTCGCCCTTTCGCTCGACGCGAATGTAGGAGATGCCTTCGGCCGCACCAATGGGTTTCTGACTGGCTGCATCCCAAATTACGCCTTCAAGACGATTGGCCATTGATTGTGCAGATTCGACAAGAAGTGACTCGCCTTTTCGGGTCTGATAAGTCGCGGCACCGAGCGAAGGGAAGCCGGTGGGCTGAAACCGTTCGCCCTGAACTGGGCTAAGCGGGATGTTGAAGAGGATGCGATGTGCGTTTTGCAGAGAGTCGAGTTGAATGCTCATTGGTGTAGTTTGTTTTTGGGTTGGTTGTTATCGGAGACAGAAATGAACGAGCGCAATAGGATGTCGCGTGAGGCGCTGGAGAGCGGGAATGCGAGTGCTGCGGCGAGCAGGCGCGAGTCCCCAGCGGCGATTGATAGCGGAGGGATGAACCCATGGGCACGCAGATGAGAAGCGGCCAGTCGCGAAGCTGAGGAGAGATCGCCAGAAGATAGGCGGCGAAAGATGTCGGCGCGAACAGGAATGTCCTTCTGCAAATGGCGAGGATCATTCTGCCAATGACGAGGAGCGAGGCAGAAACGGAACAGAGTGAAGGCATCTTCTGGCGGCTCACTTCCGATGGGTGAGGCGATGAGAGATGAGTCTTTGTAATCAATCGCCATCAATGCGCGGGCTAAAGACATAATGCGTCCGGTATCTAGCGCTCCTTGAAGGAATGATGAGATGTCAGAGAGCGAGGCGAAGACGTCGGCAAATTGCATAAGCGTCCGCGAAGTGTCTTTTGCTGAATCAATTAGACGACGGTCGAGAAAGGCGATGGCGTCTGCGACAAAGTCGCGTCCGGAGCAGACCACGTTGACATCGCCTTTTTCGTCGAGTTGGTTTCCAAATTTGTTGAGTGGCAGAAAGTAGCGACGAATGCCTCTCTGAGATGCAAATGCCACAGCGAGGCGAAATTCGACAGAACCATCATTCGCTGAAACAAGCCAACCGCTGTGCAGTTTCGGCACAATGCCAAATCCGTTTTTTGACGGAGGAAGCGTGGCGGCAAGAGCGTCCGCACCGGAAAGCGCCAGGAGGACATCTTGCCAGCGGAAAGGTGATGTTCCATCTGCGGCGACGGCAAAAACGGAGTCATTCAATCTGCGAGCGGCAGTAGTGAGCGAGGCAGTGGCGCGTTTTCCGGCAGCCTCGCGGGAAATTCGGCGCAGATAAGTATCGAGATCGGAAAGCAGGCTTTGATTCGGCTGTGAGACAACTTTCCAACGGCCAAGAGGAACGGCGAAAGTGGACTGACCATTGCGTTCTATGTAACCGTAGCGCTCGAACGCGCTTATGCCTCGGGCGACTCCGAGCCGAGCAATGGCACGAGCCATGTCCACTGGTTCGCGAACTGTCATTGGTCCGAGTTGCGCGCGACCCTCTGAAAGCAAAGCGCGAATCTCACGCAGTGCTGCTGGACGATCCCAAAGCGGAAACCACTGCTCACCACGAGCAGATTTTTCCTTCATGGATACCGAGGCGTTGCCGATCGAGTTGGCGCGAATGGCGAAGGGAGCCGATGAACTGGAGACACCTGTGGCACCTAGGCGACGCGAGGCTGCTGCGGCAAATAAAACGGACCCTTCCATGAATAGAATGAAGTCCCATGGATTGACATTGCCTCTACCGTCAAAACCGTTCGAACTGTTTGCACCGCCTGCGGCTCCCGGCATATATTGTCCGATGCTGTGATTGCCCGTTCCGGTGACTGCGTTGCCATGAAGCGCGTGTTCAAGCAGTGGCGCGGTGTTTTCGGCTGGGGGCGCATCCGGCTTTGAAACGTCGAATAGATCGAGGTAACGCTGGCGAAAGTTGTCTGTGAAATCGAGGCGGCCATCGTTCCCGCCCGTTCCCAACAACGAAGGCCATGCCAATGAAACGTCTGAACCAATAATGACTGCGGCATCAAGCCATTCTAGGAGTGAGCCACGCCAAATCAGCCGACATTGCTTGATGAAATCTGGCTTCGTCTTGTCGAACTCTTTTTTGGAGTTCACGACTTTGCGCATTTTTGCAAGGAGTGGAACTGCACGAACCTGGACAATGCTATCGCGAAATGGTTTTAGTCGTGCGGCCTTTGAGTATTCGAAGGACGCTAGGTTCTTTGCAGCCTTATCTCCAGAAGAGAGAAAACCGCTACCTCGATTCCACGGATCAACTACGGGGGTGGGCGCGTAGCGAGTAAGGAAAAACTCTGCGAGTTCTTCTTTGGTGAGTTTTGTGGAGAGAACAAAAGCTTCATTTTTCCAATAGCCTCGTGCGGAGGAATCGGCTTGTTCGGATATAAGGCGGAACACGCCTAGTGCCTTGAGATACGAGGCTAGCGGAGTCGGGGAGCACCCAGAGAGAGGAATATCGTTCAGCATACTCATTTTGGTTGGGAAGCGCGGCAGTCGGCGGCGCGCAAAAGTGTTTCAAGATAGGCAAGACGGAATGCACCAAAGGTTTCCAGTAGGCCGATCACCCGCTCGGTCCATGCTGCACCTGTTTTTGGAGAGAACCCAATCGCTGCGGGATCAAGTGAGAGGGTGGCGTCGGGCAGTCCGAATGCTGCGCCTGGCACAACATCGTTTTTCATGATGCCACGAATGGGCATTTCGCCTCCCGCTTTGGCGACGGGGTGCTCTTGGTCGACAGGTGCGGAGGCGAGGCGGGCGCGGACTTTTCCGTGGTGCGCAACGACGACATATAGTAGTAAATTAAAATCCTCGTCGGTGAATTGCACGGGGAGTGATTGACGCAACATGAGCAGTGCCAAAGCAGAGGCGAGTTCGTGGCGAAAGCCTGGGCGCAGATCGTTGTCGGAGATTCTGTAAGTTTTCAGCCAGTGGCCAGGAGGAGCTTTCGCCGTGTCTTTTCCTGGGTTGTCTCTGATGATGGATTGAAATGCCGGATGGGCTTTTCCGAGATCGTGCCAGAGTGCGGCGTGTTCGAGCGCGGGGGAGAGTTCAAGGCCGATTTTCTGTAACTCAGCGAGGACTTCCTCGCCATGTTCCTTGATGGTTTGAAATGAAGCAGAAACAGACAGGGCATCGGAGTCTTGCCGTGAATCGGGAGATTCAATAGGAGGGATTTGCCGGGGCACGACTAAGACGGTATTTTTCGATGAAAGGTCGAATCCAGTATTCTCTGAGTATCCTCCGGCTGTAGCGAGCGCGATCAAGGTGATGCCAGGAAAAATGTTGTCTCTACCAGCGGTTTTCCATTCGCCATCCAGATAGTCCCAACGCCAGACCGCGTTTTTTCGTGTCTCAGCAAATTTCTTCGCATCACCAATCGGCACGGAGCATAGTTCTAGAGTTGATGGTGCGTATTCGGGCGCAGGCTTTTCGGCGATCCATGCGATCTGGCAGTCAGTGTCCGAGCTAGAACGGATGTAACGCGAAATATCGAGATCGGCACCACTCAAATCCGCTGTGGTGTCGAAGAGTTCGTCTATTTCGTGAGGAAGGAGCAAGAAGTCCGGCGAATATGGATAAAGCACAGCGCGGCGTTCCGGTGTGAGCGATTGTTCACGGACGACCAAAGATTCGATAGAAACATCGGTGAGTTGTTTGAGTTCGGAGCGGGCGGCTTCGAGTGCGGAGAAATCATACGGTGCGGCCTTTTTTTCGTCAGCAATGTCGATCACGGTGATGCTGGCCGTGCCCCCGTAACGTGCAGCTCGCCCGAAACGTTGCACAAGAGAGGTCCAAGGTGCGAGTTCAGTGATCAGCTTGTCAGAGGAAATGTCCACGCCGGCTTCGACTACTTGTGTGGCGATGATAACCCGTGGTTTTTCAATGGCCGCGTCTCGACTTAAGAACCGCGCCCGCCAAGCTGCTCTTTCTGCTGGACGGAAGCGCGAGTGTGCGAGGTGAATGTCGGCAACACTGACGAACGCTTTGTTTTTGAGCAGTGCCTCGTAAACGGCGTGCGCTCGATTCACGGTATTAAGAACAACGAGGGTAATGCGGGGTGGGTGACTGTCGGCGATGAGGCTGGCAATCCCTCTTTCGTCCATTGGGGGTGCCAGTGTGAGTGGTTTTGAAATCCCAGTAGGTGCTGAGGTTGTAATGATCGGCGGAAGTTCAGCGAGCAGATTCTGCGTATCCGGCGTGTCGAGCCATGATGGTTGCAGCGTGGCGCTCATCCACCACGTATGCGTGTTAGTTCCACTTGGTCGGAAAGCTTGCAGTTGTGCGGTGGTGGCAAGCCCTGCTCCCATGAGTTGCATTTCATCGATTATCCAGAGAGCATCGTTGTTGATGAGGCCAAAGTGCATAGGCCAACGGGCACGGGCCATGCCATAGCCGCGATTGAGGGCGCGAGAGAGGAGCATGTCTTGGGTGCCGATGAGGATGGCGGGTTTTTCGGGGTAGAGGTCCCAGTCACTTTTGTCTTCGCCGCCCATAAGGATGTGGACTTGGGGAGGGGCTCCTTGGGCCAGGTCGGCTTCGACGAGTTTGGCGATCCACTTTTCGGCTTCGTCGCGCGTTTGCTCGACCAGTGTGCGCATGGGTAGGCAGTAAACTAGGCGGCGGGGCCATTTGTCGGATTTGTTGTGCACGCGGTTCCAGAGCCAGGCGAGGATGACGGCGGCGGTTTTGCCGAGGCCGGTGGGGATGGAGATGAGACGAGACTCGCAATCGAGTTCGGCAACGCGGCATTGATAGTCGTAGGGCGGGTTGCCGGTGGCCTTTTCGAAGAAATTGGCAAAGTCAGAGGGCATGGGGCGGAAGGAAGGTTGGCACAGGAGACGGGTGAGATTTTTTTATTCCCTCAAAAAGCTCAGACTATCGGGGGTGTGGATTTTCGTCGATGCCGAATGGTGATTTTCTCGATCTTTGGGGGAAAGGTGGTGGTTGGTTGGGAGGCGATCTGGAGATCGCCTTTCCTTGGGTGGGTGGGAGTGATGGAAGTCGGAAGTCGGAATGCGGAGGTCGGAGGTCGGAGGTCGGAGGTGGGAACGGACTGGAAGTCCGTGGGACGCACAGACTGGAAGTCTGTGTTACTGTTGAGGGTGAATGCCAAGGGGGACTGAGACTGAGGACAGGCAGCTGCGAAGCCGCGAAGCGAATGCCTGACCCACCCACAGGCTGAAAGCCTGTGTCACGGTGGGGAGATGATGGGACAAGGGTTGAGAACGGTCGCCTTTTTCGCGGGCTTGTTGAAAATGGTTGAGAAAATGAAGATGAAGAAGGTATATTCCAGATATGAGCACAGTGGCCGAGATCGAGAAGGCCATCTCTCTTTTGCCGTCGGAAGATTTTCTGATGTTGGGGAGGTGGTTTGATGAACAGCGCAATTTGCGTTGGGATGGGCAGATGGATCGTGATGCGGAGTTTGGAGCATTGGATTTTCTTGCAGACGAATTGGATGGTCATCTTTCCAATGGGGAGGTGCGTCCGCTGAATGAAATCCTCCGCCACTCCTAGATTTTGGAAGTTGTATGAGGCTCTGCCGGTGGCGGTTCAGAGGAAGGCTGACAAGGCTTATGGTTTGTGGCATGAGAACCCTTATCATCCGTCGTTGCACTTCAAAAAGGTGGGAAGGTTTTGGAGCGTGAGAGTGGATGACAATTTCCGAGCCATTGCCGAGGTGCGGGACGATACGGCTTACTGGTTGTGGATTGGCGACCATGGCGAGTATGAGTTGTTGATTGCCAGGAAGCGGTGATGGCGGCGCAGAGGGCAGTGGTGGTGGGCCGGGCCGGCGGAGGGGCCAGTGTGGAACCTGGCGGTCCTGGGGCAAGGCGTTACATTCTGCAACGGTTTTGATGCCACTTTCGGGATGGACGTGGTGAAGGCAGGTGGCGAGTTCGGGGTCTTCGATTTCTTCCAAGCGTTCATAGCCGACTTTGGCGAGCCAGAGTTTGAAGGGTTCGGCCTTTGGGGAGGGGATGGACTGGATGAGGCGAAGCATGCTTTCGGCGTTCGCGGCGCGAATGGGGCGGATCTTGCCGTCGGCACCTGGCATGGCTACCAGGGGACAGTTTGTCCCCTGGTAGGTGTTGAGGGTTGAGTCACGCTTTCGGAGCTTTTTGATGTGGTCTTTGACGTTGATCGAGCCGGTCAGGACTTCGACGACATCGTCGATTGAGAAATACCATTTTTCATCGGTCTGATTCCAAGCGCGGCGGACTTGTTTTTCTTCAAAGAGGGCGAGGGTGCTCATGATTTTTGGGGGGCGGGGAGAAGTCGGGAGTCGGAGCGACGGGGGACGGATTGCACAGGCGGCAGGTGAGATTTTTTTATTCCATCAATATGTTCAGAGTATCGGGGGTGAAGATTTTCGTCGATGCTGAATGGTGATTTTTTCGATCTTTGGGGGAGATGGGGAGTTCTTGGTTCTTGGTGGTTGGTTCTTGGTTCTTGGTTCGGAGTGATGGAGTGATGGAGTGATGGAGTGATGGAGTGATGGAAGGCGGAAGTCGGAAGTGGGCAGTGAATATTTTCAATGTGTGACCTTGTGTCACGGTTTCCATGCCTTCGTTGGATAAATCTCGGCGACGGCGGATGGGGGCGAGCGATCCGCTGCAACGCCAACACGGTATGGCTCGATTGGAAGGGAGGTGAAAACTCTCCGGGCTAGTGAAGAAGTGCAGACTTATTTCTGAGACGCAATCACCGGCGAAAATGATCAGGCGGTTGTCGCGAAATCTGCGGTTTCCAATTCTGTTATGGCGATCCGTTTGGAACTCGGGGTGATGCTGGCTCGGAAATGAACTGGGATTTCTTCGCTTTCGCCGTCCACGGTTAGGGTGACGATGCCGGACCGGGCTGGGCTGCTGAAAAAGTCCTTGAGGATAAGAAAATCCGGTCCCATTTGTGCCACTTGCAGCAACTGGTTTTCGATGCGCAGGACCATGTTTACTGTGGAGCTGTGACCGATGGATTTTTGATTGACCATGTCGAAGAAAAGTTTGCTGTCTTCCGCCGAGTCCTACGTGGCGACCCAAGGGCTGGAGCTGACGGGCAGCCTTGGCAATGGTCTGGATGGTAACATTTGGAAGGTTCGAAGCAAGAAAAAGCGCATTTCCTGGGCTTTGAAGATTCACGCAGAGTGGCGGGGATATCGCTGCGAACGCGATTGTTATCAAAAGCTTTTGGAGCATCAAGTCAGCGAGATTGAGGGGTTTCATGTGCGGGTGATGGTTCGCACTGATGACCAGTGGCTTGCGATTGAAATGTCGATTGTGGAGCGGCCTTTTATTTTGGATTTTGCGCAGGCGTTCTTGGATATCGAGCCAGAGTTTCCTGAGGAGGTTTGGCAGGAGCGTCTGGAAACTTGGAGTGAAAACTACGGGGAGCACTGGCCTCGCGTGCAGCGGGCTTTGTATGAACTGGAAGGGATCGGTATTTACTATTTGGATGTGCATCATCAGAATGTTTCTGTCGCTGTTGCTGACTGATGCGGGGAGGTTTAATGAGGGGGTGAGAGGTTAAGGATGGGGATGATGAACCTGTGAGCTGTATCTTCTCATACCCGGCGGGTTGAGTTTTGTGACGAGATATTGGAATTTTTTGGTTTGTTGGTTGGTTATTGGTGGTGGGGTAACGAGGGGGTGGGAGTGAGGGTTGATGATTGATGACGGACTGGAAGTCCGTCTCACGCACCGACTGGAAGTCCGTGTTACCTTTGTGTTTGGCGGTAGAGATGGGGGACGGACTGAGGACAGGCAAAATGCCTGTCCCACCCACAGGCTGCAAGCCTGTGTCACGGGGGATGACGGGTGGGAGACTGAGGACGGGCTGCAAGCCCGGCGCACCCACAGGCTGCAAGCCTGTGTCACTCACGGACAATTTTGAAAGTGATTGATTGTTATTAGGTGGGGTTTTGGCATTTTAGAGGGGTGTTGAATTTTGATCATGCAAAGAAGAGGGGCGAGGGGGCGACTTTGATGTCGGACTTTGAGGATGATGGGTGGTCGGGGACGGTGGTGGTGTTTGAATTACAAGGGATGAAGCTGGGGGTGAAGACGGAGGTGGTGAAGAGGGTGTTGCCGAGGGTGGCGCTCAGGTTGGGGACTGAGGTGGTGCCGGTTCTGGAAGGATTTTTGGAGCTGAGGGATGAATGGGTGCCGGTGGTGAGGCTGGATCGGTTGTTGCGGTTGAATGCGGGGGAGCGGGAGGTGGGTTTGAGCTTGAGCTTGAAGGGGCAGTTGATGGTGGTGAGAGATGGGGAGAGGACTCTGGCTTGGGGATGTGATGGGGAGGTTTCGTTGCGGAAGTGTGGGGCGGGGGAATTGAAGGTATTGCCGAAGGATCATGCGCTGAATCACGCGGCGGGTTGGGTGCTCGATGGGGTGGTGATTTTGGAGCCCGAGTTGCTGCTTTTGGAGGAAGAACGGGTGAGGCTGAAGGAGCTCGGGGCGAGGATGGAGGAGCGTCGGAGTGAGGTGATGTCGGTTGGAGAGGAGGGCGCGAAGGATGGTCGAGAGGGTGCTTGAGGATGGGGGGTTTGGAGCGCTGAAGCACTACGTCATTGAGGTGACGGGGCTGGAGTATTATGTGGATCGTGAGAAGGACCTGGCGGCGGCGGTGGTGCGGGCGCTGGATGGGGGGGAGTGGAAGTCGGCAGTGAGTTATCTGGCGGGTTTGAGGCAGCCCGGAGGGATGGCGATGGACCGGCTGGCGGAGGAGTTGACGATTGGTGAGACGTTTTTTTTCCGTCACACGGAGATGTTCACGGCGCTGCGGGAGCATGTGTTCCCGGAGGTGCATGCAAGGAAGGAAAAGGAGCGGTCGATTCGGATCTGGAGCGCGGGTTGTTCGGTGGGGGCGGAGCCGTATTCATTGTCAATTTTATTGCGGTCGGAGCTGGCGCATTTGTTTCTGGGATGGCGGATTGAGATTGTGGGGACGGACATCAACCGGCGGTTTTTGAAGATGGCGCGGGAGGGGGTGTTTGAGCCCTGGGCGTTGCGGGGATTGAGTGAGGAGGTGAAGGGTCGGAGTTTTGAGAAGAGGGGCAAACGCTGGGGATTACAGAAGCGGTTCATGGAGGGGGTGCGGTTTCAGCAGCACAATCTGGTGAGGGATGCGTTTCCTTCGCTGGGGAATGAGTTGTTTGGGTTTGATCTGATCATTTGCCGCAATGTGATGATTTACTTTGGGAGGGAGAATGTGCAGCGGCTGGCGGATCAGTTTCACCAGACTTTGTTGCCGGGAGGCTGGCTGGCGGTGGGTCATGCGGAGCCGCATCAGGAGATTTTTAAGGAGTTTGAAACGGTGATGACGCCGGGGGCGACTTTGTATCATCGGCGGTCGGCGGGCGGAAGGGTGAGGAAGTCGGCGGTGGCGTTGTGTGAGGCGTGGAAGCCGGTGGTGTTGCCGAAGAGGGAGGTGGAGAAGGTCGAAGTTTTGCCGGTGCAGGAGATGCTGCTGTTGCCGCCGTTGCCGAGGCGTGAGGTGGAGGTGAAGGGCGGGATGGAGGAGTGGACGGAGTTGCGGGTGCTGGCGGATGCGGGTCGGTTTGCGGAGGCGAGTGAGGCTTGCAAACGGCTGCTGGCGTTACGGCATTTTGACAGTCCGGGTTTGTATTTCATGCATGCGTTGTTGTTGCAGCAGTCGGGCAAGGTGGGGGAGGCGCATGAGGCGTTGAAGCGGACGCTGTATCTGGATCGGGAGCTGGCGTTGGTGCATTACCATTTGGGGTTGGTGTTGCAGAAGCTGGAGCGGGGGGCGGAGGCGAAGCGGGCGTGGCGCAATGCGTTGCTGCTGGTGGAGGGTTTGGCGGAGGATGAGGCGATCCGGTATGGGGATGGTTTGACGGCGGGTGATCTTCGTTGCTTGATTGATCAGCAGGCCGGGCGGGTGATTTGATGCGATGATGTATTGATATGAGTGAGGTGACTTCCCCAATTTCTTCGATTGACTGGCAGGTGGTGCGTGCGCGGCTGGCGGAGAGCGAGGGGAAGCTGGCGGAGGTGATGAGTCCGGATGAGGCGCGGGTGCGGACGATTTTGGAGGAGCGGGCGGCGCGGTTGCGGCAGGAGGTGGGGGGCGCGGCGAGGAATCGGGAGGAGGAGCGCAAGTTGTTGCTGGTGAGGGTGGGTGGGGAGCGGCTGGCGCTGGAGTTGGGCGCGTTGCGTGGGGTGGAGGTGTTGAAGAAGGTGTCGCCGGTGCCGGGCGCGTCGCGCGAGGTGTTGGGGGTGATGAATTTGAATGGGGAGTTGCATGCGGTGTTAAATCCGCTGGGTGGAAAGGGTGAGGTGGGGGAGTTGTCGAAGTGGGGGGTGGTGTTGCGGCATGAGCGGCTGAGGGTGGTGCTGGCGGTGGAGGAGTTGTTGCGGATGGTGACGGTGGAGATGAAGGGGGCGGAAGAGGTAATGATGGTGGAGGGTGAGATGACGGTTTTGCTTGATGTGGCGGAGCTTTTCAACAAGCTGGAAGAATCGATGGTGGACAGGGCATAAACTTTTTTAACACTTCATGAGTTCGACGATAACTAAACCAAGGGGATGGATGTGGGGCCGGGTGGCGACGAAGATCACTTTGATCTCGGTGTTTTTTGTGGTGGCGCTTGGGGCGATCATCTGGTTCACGGCGGAGGCGGTGAATGCGCAGGAAAATGATGCGCGGATAATCCAGTTTGTGGGTCGGCAGCGGATGTTGCAGAAGCAGCATGTGATTGAGGTGCTGTTGTTGATGCAGGGCAAAACGACGCGGGCGGCGCTGGATGAAACACGGGCGCTATGGCGGGATACTCAGGACAAGCTGATCAATGGGGGTGAGGTGCAGGTGCGGATGGGAAGCACTGAGCGGACAAGGATTCCGGCGGCGGCTGATCCGGTGTTGTTGTCGAGGTTGGAGAAGCAGAGGGATAATATTGAGGAGGCGATCAAGAAGGCGGATGCGTTGCTGAAACTGGCGCCGGAGAGTCCGGAGTATGCGGTGGTGTTGCAGGAGTTGCAGGAGCTGGATGAGGTGATGCAGGCTTTGGGAAGTGAGAATGCGCATGGGTTTACGCAGTTGTTGTTGGACAAGATTAATGATTTGGTGGACGCGGAGGTGACGATTGGGATTATCGTCAGTGCGGCGGGGTTCTTGTTTGGGTGGATTATCAGCCGGGAGATTTCGAAGCCGTTGCAGCAGGTGGTGAGGTCGGCGCAGGCGATTGCGGAGGGGAATTTGCGGATCGATAAGCTGAATCTGGACCGGGCGGACGAGGTGGGGATGCTGGGGGAGGCATTTGATCACATGCTGGACAATTTGAAGGGGTTGAGCGGGCAGATCGCGGGGGTGACGGAGAATGTGAATTCGGCGACGGCGGAGATTTTGGCGTCGACGCAGCAGCAGGCGGCAAGCACGCGTGAGCAGGCAGCGACGGTGCAGGAGGTGACGACGACGATGCAGGAGATCACGCAGTCGGGCACGGAAATCACGGACCGGGTGAAGCAGGTGGCGGCTTCGGCGGAGGCGGCTTCGACGGCGAGCAGTTCAGGGATTGCGGCGGTGCAGAACACGAACCGGTTGATGGAGAATGTGCGTCAACAGGTGGAGGAGGTGGCGCTGAAGATTGTGTCGCTGAGTGAGAAGACGCAGGTGATTGGAGAGATCATCAACACGGTGAATGACATTGCGGAGCAGTCGAATTTGCTGGCGTTGAATGCGAGCATTGAGGCGGCTTCTGCGGGGGAGCAGGGCAGCCGGTTTTCGGTGGTGGCAGGGGAGATGCGCAACCTGGCGGAGCGGGCGAAGGAGAGCACGGTGCAGGTGAGTTCGATTCTGTCGGATATTCAGAAGGGGATTAATAGTTCGGTGATGCTGGCGGAGGAGGCGGTGAAGCGGTCGGAGTCGGGCAAACATCAGTCGGAGGTGGCGGAGAAGACGATTCACCAGATGATGCAGACGACAGTGGACAGCATCAATGCGTTCCAGCAGATCATTGGCGCGACGAGTCAGCAGCAGATCGGATTTGACCAAGTGGCGCAGGGGATGCGGGACATTCGGATGGCGGCGGAGCAGAACGCGGTGGGGACGGGTCAACTGGAGCAGGCGCTGTCGAACTTGAATGTGTTGAGCAGTCAACTGCGGCTGGCGGTGAGCCGGTATCAGGTGTGAGGTGTGATTTTTGAACGGCTAGCTTTTTTGTATCGTGGCTCCTGAAGATATTCAGCAACGTGTGCTTCGTGCTTTTCAGGAGGAGCACCGGGAGCACATTGCGGGGATCCGTTCGATTTTGCGGGGATGGCCGTCGTTGAAGGGGGAGGATTTGGAGGAGATGCTGCGGATGGCGCACAGCATGAAGGGTGGGGCGCGGGTGTGTGATTTGGAGGTGGTGGAGCGGTTGACGCATGATCTGGAGCAGGTGTTTTCGGAGTTGGGCAAGAAGGGGGAGGTGCCGGACGAGGGACAGCGGAGGAGGATTGAGCGGGTGATGGCGGCGGTGGAGGATTACATGGCGGTGCTGGCGGGCGGAGGGCAGCCGGAGGTGCCGGTGGAGGCGTTTGCGGAGCTGGGATTGAGGGTGCCTTCGAGGGTGCAGAGGGAGATGGAGGAGATGCCGGTGCCGGCGGTGAAGCCGGAGGGGAAGGTGGGCAAGGTGGCGAAGCAGGACACGTTGCGGGTGTCGGCGACGCATTTGGACCGGTTGTTGCAGTCGTCGAGTCAGGTGCTGGCGCAGTCGATGCAGCAGCATGGGGTGGGGGTGGAGTTGCAGGAGGTGGCGGCGGTGCTGGATGATTTGCAGAGGCAGTGTGACGTGGTGCGGTCGCGCGGTGAGGAGGCGTTGTCGCCGAAGGTTTCGGGTCCGGGGACCTTGCAGGAATTGCAGCGCGGGATGGCGAAGTTGTCGCGGGTGGTGAGGGGGTTGCGGACGCAGCAGCAGCAGAGTGCGCGGGCGTTGCGGGTGTTATCGGGGAGGTTGCAACAGGATGTGCGGGATGCGCGGATGGTGCCGGCGGGATCGGTTTTTGAAGGGTTTCCGAAGATGGTGCGGGACATGGCGGGGGATGAGGGCAAGGAGGTGGAATTCGTGGTTTCGGGCATGGAGCGGGAGGTGGACCGGCTGGTGTTGCAGGGGTTGAAGGATGCGGTGATGCACACGTTGCGCAATGCGGTGACGCATGGAATTGAGTCGCGGGTGGCGCGGGAGTCGGCGGGGAAAAATCCGGTGGGTCGGATCGGGTTGGAGCTGGAAGTGACGGGCAACCGGGTGGTGCTGAAGGTGTGGGATGACGGTCGCGGGTTAAATGTGGATTTTATCCGGAGAAGGTCGCTGGAGGCGGGATTGGTGAGTGAGGACGAGGCGCGGGCGATGAGTGCGGAGGAGGTGCGGGCGATGGTGTTTCAGCCAGGGTTTTCGACGAGGAAACGGGCGACTTCGAGTGCGGGTCGGGGCATGGGGATGTCGGTGGTGAGGGAGGCGGTGGTGAGGTTGCAGGGTCAGGTGGCGGTTCGTCCGGGCGTGCCGTCTGGAACGGTGGTGGAGATGGTGGCGCCGTTGAGTGCGGCGACTCATCGCTTGCTGCTGGTGAAGGCGGCGGGTCAGGTGTTTGCGATTCCGAGCGGGGCGATTCAGCGCTTGTTGCGGGTGAAGCAGGAGCTGGTGGAGACGGTGGATGGGAAGGCGGCGGTGTGGATGGACGGACAGGCAGTGTTGCTGGCGGGATTGGCGGATGTGTTGGGGGTGGGCAAGGCGGAGTTGGTGGTGGAAGCGGGCGGGGTGCGGGTGGTGGTGATGTCAATTTTGGGAAGACGGCTGGCGGTGGCGGTGGATGGATGGGTGAAGGAGATGGATGCGTTGTTGCTGCCGTTGCCTTATCCGGCTTCGGCTTCGCCGTTTTTCTCGGGCGGGGTGGTGATGGAGGATGGTTCGGTGACGCTGGTGGTGCAGGCGGCGGAGTTGATGGAGCGGTTCAAGGGCAAGGGCTTGAGTTATCGGGAGGAGGATGTGGCGGCGTTGATGGAGGAGGCGCGGCGTCCGGTGATTTTGGTGGTGGATGATTCGTTCACGGCGCGGACCTTGCAGAAGAACATTCTGGAGACGGAGGGGTATGAGGTGCGGCTGGCGGTGGATGGGGTGCAGGCATTGGCGGCGCTGCGGACGGGGCGTTTTGATGCGGTGGTGTCGGACATCCAGATGCCGCACATGGATGGGTTTGAGCTGCTGGAATCGATGAAGAGGGATGCGCGGCTGAAGGAGGTGCCGGTGGTTTTGGTGACGTCGTTGAACAGTGAGGAGGACCAGATGCGCGGGCTTTCGCTGGGGGCGGACGCGTATCTGGTGAAGCAGAAATTTGATCACAAGGACCTGCTGGGTGTCATTCGGCAGCTGGTATGATTATTATGGATGAGATAGGATCGATTGCGAGTGTGGGTGCGAATCCACAGAGCCAACCCCTATTATCTTAGTGAGTTAATGAAGATTATTTCAGTCATGATCGTTGAGGACTCGCGCGTGGTGCGGGAGTTTCTTGAATGCATCATTGAACGCGACCCACGCTTGAAGGTGGTGGCTTCGGTGGGGACGGGTGAAGAGGCGTTGAGGGTGATCCGCCACGCGGTGCCGGATGTGATTTCGATGGATATCCGGCTGCCGGGGATGAACGGGCTGGAGTTGACGAAGCGAATCATGACGGAGCAGCCGACCCCGATTGTGGTGGTGTCATCGGAGGTGGAAGATGAGGAGTTGAAAATTTCGATGAACGCGTTGCGGGCGGGGGCGCTGGCGGTGGTGCAGAAGCCGGTGGGGGTGTCGCATGCGGATTATGAAAAGGTGGCGCAGAGTCTATGCACGCGGCTGGCGATCATGAGCGAGGTGAGGGTGATCCGGCAGCGGGTCTCGCTTAGGTCGGAGGCGGTGGATGTGTCGTTGTCGGCGGGGTTGGTGAAGCGGATGGAGGATCGGGTGATGGTGAGGCGTCCGGCGATTTTGGGTCTGGTGGCGTCGACGGGAGGGCCGAGTGCGCTGGTGAAGGTGTTGAATGATTTGATGGCGAATTTTCCGGTGCCGGTGGTGTTGGTGCAGCACATCACGCCGGGGTTCATGCGGGGTTTTGTGAAGTGGTTGAATGAGGTGGTGGCGCAGGAGGTTTTGGAGGCGGAGGAGGGTCAGCGCATGGAGGCGGGGAAGGTGTATGTGGCACCGGCGGAATGTCATCTGGCGATGTCGGAGCGCGGAGTATTGCGGCTGGATGGGTCGGCGATGGTGTCGATGCAAAAGCCGTCGGGAACGGTGTTGTTCCGGTCGATGGCGAAGGTTTATGGCGCTGAGGCGTGCGGGGTTTTGCTGACGGGGATGGGCGAGGATGGGGCGCTGGGGATGAGGGACATTCACGAGGCGGGTGGATTAACGATTGCGGAGCACGCTTCGACGGCGGTGGTGTATGGGATGCCGGCGGCGGCGGTGGAGCTGGGGGCGGTTTCTGAGGTGTTGCCGTTGACACAGATTGGTGGTCGGCTGAATGAGGTGTTTGGAATGAAGGGGTCGATGACATGAGCGGACTGGGCATTTCACATATCATGCTGGTGGAGGATTCTCCGACGCAGGCGACGCGCATGCGTTACGTGCTGGAGGCGGAGGGCTGGCGGGTGACGTGGGTGATGTCGCCGCAGGAGGCTTTTGTGAAGCTGGCGGAGGACAAGCCTGACTTGGTGCTGCTGGATTTTTATCTGCCGGGGATGCGCGGGGATGAGGTTTGTCGACGAATTCGAAGGAACATTGACACGCGGAATTTGCCGGTGGTGATGCTGACTTCGGAGGATACTTCGGATGCGGAGTTGCGGGGGCTGGACAGCGGGGCGGATGACTTCATTGCGAAGTCGGTGGACCCGGAGTTGTTGATTGCGCGGTTGCGGAATTTCCTGGGTCGGGTGAGCAAGCAGTCGGAGATTTTGACGGATGCGGTGGCGTCGTTTCGTTCGCCGCGGTTGCTGGCGATTGATGACAGCCGGACGTTTCTTGCGAGGTTGCGGATTGAGCTGGAGAGCGAGGGTTATGAGGTGGAGACGACGGATGATCCGCAGCATGGGGTGGACCGGATTTCCAAGGGGGGATTTGACGGGGTGTTGGTGGATCTGATGATGCCGCGCATGGACGGATTTGAGGTTTGTCGACACATCGATGTGTTGAGGAAGCAGATGGAAGCGCCGCCGGTGACGGTGATTTTGACGGGTCGGGAATCGAAGGAGGACCAGACGCGGGCGCTGGAGGCAGGGGCGGATGATTTTATTGGGAAGTCGAGTGATGTGTCGGTGTTGAAGGGGCGCATCCGGGCGTTGTTGAGGCGGAAGTTTTTTGAGTTGGAGAACCGGCGGATTCTGGATGAGCTGAGGCAGAAGGAACTGGTGGCGGTGCGGGAACGGGCGGCAAAGGAGGCGGCGGAGGCGCGGGCGAGTTTGGTGGAGGAGTTGGAGAAAACGGCGGCAGAGTTGAGGAGGTCGGAATCGGCTTTGCAGCAGGCGAACGAAGCGAAGGACCGGTTTCTGGCGGTGTTGTCGCATGAGTTAAGGACGCCGTTGACGCCGGTGCTGGCGACGGTGTCAATGCGTCAGGATGACGCCCGATTGCCGCAGGAGTTGCGCGATGAGCTGTCGATGATCAAACGCAATGTGGAGCTGGAGGCAAGGTTGATTGATGATCTTTTGGATCTGACGCGGATCACGAGTGGCAAGCTGGAGATTCGTTGTGCGGCGGTGGACATGCGGGGGTTGGTGGAGCATGCGATGGCGATCTGCCAGGCACCGGATGCGAGCGCGGCGGCACCGATTTCATTTGAGTTTGAGGCGAAGGATCGGTTTGCGTGGGGCGATGCTTCGAGGCTGACCCAGATTGTTTGGAATCTATTGCGCAATGCGGTGAAGTTCACGCCGGTGGATGGTCGGATTGAAGTGCGGTGTTTTAATGAGGGGGGTGAGGATGGAGAGATTGTGGTGGAGGTGAAGGATACGGGGATTGGCATTGAGCCGGAGTTGTTGCCGGAGATTTTTAATGCGTTTGAGCAAGGGGGGCGAAAGGTGACTCGGGAGTATGGCGGGCTGGGGCTTGGGCTGGCGATCAGCGAGGCGATTGCGGAGGCGCATGAAGGGAAGCTGACGGCGCAGAGTGCGGGGAAAAATCATGGCGCGACTTTTCGGCTGGCGTTGCCGGTGTATCGGGGGGACCAAATTGCTGAGGCGGGAACAGCGGGGAGTGAGAGATTTGAGCAGTCAGATAACAAGGGGAAGGTGAGTGCGGAAGGACTGCGGATTTTGTTGGTGGAGGATCATGGGGACACGGCGAAGGCGTTGACGATGCTACTGAAGCGGCGCGGGCACACGGTGAATGCAGTAGACACGGTGGGAGAGGCGGGGAAAGTGGCGGGCGAGGGGGAATTTGATTTGTTGATCAGCGATTTAAGTTTGCCGGATGGGACGGGTTATGAAGTGTTTGAAAAGGTGATGGAGCAGCAGAAGATTCCGGCGATTGCGTTGAGCGGGTTTGGGATGGAGGAGGATGTGCAACGCTCGAAGAGTGCGGGGTTTGTCGATCATTTGACGAAGCCGGTGAGCATTGCGGCGCTGGCGGCGGCGATTGAGCGGTTGTTTCCGGTGAGGTGAAGTGAATGGAGTAGGAGGAAGAGTAGGAGTTGCGGGCGGGGAGTAGCTTGGCTACTTTTTTGGCATGTCTGGTCCTGGAGGTTTTCTTTCGAACTTGAGTTGGTTTGAGCGTTTGCGATCATCCTTCGCGGGGGTGTTGGTGGGGCTGTTGCTGATGGTGATCGCGCTGCCGATGTTGTGGTTCAATGAGGGTAGGGCGGTGAAGCGGGCGAAGAGTTTGAAAGAGGGATCGGGTGCGGTGGTGGCGGTGGATCATGGGCAGGTGGATGGGGCGAACGAGGGAAAGCTGGTGCATGTGAGCGGTCCGGCGACGACGACGGTGGCTTTGGTGGATGAGGTTTTTGGGGTGACGCAGCAGGGGTTGCGGTTGGTGCGCGAAGTAGAGATGTATCAGTGGCGCGAGAATTCCCGGGCCGGGAGTTCTTCACAGGAGGAGGGGAGCGATGAGAAGACGAAATCGGGGAAACGGTATGGGTATGAGAAGGTGTGGTCGGATTCGTTGATTCGGTCGGCGGAATTTGATCATGTTGAGGGGCATGAAAATCCGACGCAGATGCGGTATCGCGCGGAGAAATGGTTGGCGGGCGATGCGATGCTGGGGGCGTTTCGGTTACCGGTGGGTCTGGTGGAGAAGGTTCCCGGGATGGAGAAGTTGTGGGTGACGGAGGGGGACGTGACTTGGGAGGGTGGCGACGTGAAGTTCGCGGACGGAATGGTGTATTTGGGGGCGTCGGTGACGGAGCCAAAGGTGGGGGATTTGCGGGTTGGCTGGAGCGTGGTGAGGACGGGGGAGGTGAGTGTGGTGGCGAAGCAGGTGGGCGGCAGTTTTAGTCCGTATGGGACGAGATCGGGTTCGGATGTGGAGTTGGTGGAACGGGGTCGGTTGAGTGCCGAGGCGATGTTTACCAGGGCGGAGGAACAGAACAAGACGCTGACGTGGGGGATGCGTTTCGCCGGATTTTTGATGATGTTTGGCGGGGTGGCGCTGGTGTTTCGTCCGCTGGCGGTGGTGGGGCATTTGATTCCGCTGGTGGGGCGCTTGATGGATGCAGGATTGACGTTGTTTGCCGGGGTGATGGCGGCGGTGGTGTCATTGCTGGTGATGGCACTGGCGTGGATTGCCTACCGGCCGGTGCTGGCGGTGTTGTTGATTTTGTGTGCGCTGGGTTTGCTGTATGGAGCAACGAAGTATTTTGAGAAGCATGGGCCGCCGAAGTTGATCGGGTGATGGGGGAGGTTTTTGGTTCTTGATCTTCGTTCTTCGTTCTTCGTTCTTCGTTCTTCGTTCTTCGTTCTTCGTTCTTCGTTCTTGGGGGGTGGTGGAATGGCGGTGTCGGAATGCGGAATGCGGAATGCGGAATGCGGAATGCGGAATGCGGAATGCGGAATGCGGAATGCGGAATGCGGAATGCGGAATGCGGAATGCGGAATGCGGAATGCGGAATGCGGAATGCGGAATGTGGGATGAGGACTGTGGAAAGCAAAATGCGGAATGTGGAGGGCTTGGCCACATGGGACTCCAACGAACTCAAAGATGAAAC